>JBLHOX010000343.1:0-4063 GCA_047623725.1 Dokdonia sp.
ATTAATTTATATACGATGAAAGCACACGAAATAGATTACGAGATTATTGGAGAAGAAATGCAATATGTAGAAATAGAACTAGATCCTCAAGAAGGTGTTATAGCAGAAGCAGGAAGTTTTATGATGATGGAAGACGGTATACGTATGGATACCATTTTTGGTGATGGGTCTCAAAAAGATAATTCTGTGATAGGTAAAATATTTGGAGCAGGTAAGCGATTACTTACAGGGGAAAGCCTTTTTATGACCGCATTTTATAATGATGTTGTAGGAAAGAAGAAAGTGAGTTTTGCCTCTCCATATCCTGGAAAAATTATTCCAATAGATCTCGCTGCTATAGGAGGGAAGTTTATATGTCAGAAAGATGCATTTTTATGTGCAGCAAAAGGAGTTTCTATTGGTATTGAGTTTTCTAAAAAACTTGGAAGAGGACTTTTTGGAGGAGAAGGGTTTATTATGCAAAAACTAGAAGGAGACGGTGTCGCTTTTGTACATGCAGGTGGAACTACATTAAAGAAAGAACTTGCTTCAGGAGAAAAACTCAAAGTAGATACAGGTTGTGTCATTGGTTTTGACCATACCGTACATTATGATATTGAGTTTGTAGGAGGTATAAAGAATACCATTTTTGGAGGAGAAGGACTATTCTTTGCAACTTTATCTGGACCTGGTACAGTATATATACAATCTTTACCCTTCAGTAGACTTGCAAATAGAGTACTGGCATTAGCTCCTTCTCGTGGTGGAAAATCAAGAGGAGAAGGCTCTATTCTAGGGGGAATAGGAGATTTATTAGATGGCGATAATAGGTTTTAGTAATCATTTGTAAATGAGTAAATTGTGCTTTAACACTGTCAAAAAAAGTTGTTAAAGTGTATATGTTTACTAGAAAAGTAGAACAAAAAGTTGTATATTTAAGATATAATAAAATACCTGCCTATACAGAAAACTACTTTTTATTAGATCTAACCTAAACCTAATTTCGAATATGGCGAGAGCAATGTTTGAATACACTAAAACAATACTTAATAAAGTAAGTTTTGATAGTGTATTATTTTGTAAAGAACTACAAAAAGCAGTTAAAAGATTACTTCCTTATGAAATTGAGGAACTTCGTATTTGGATTGATGCCTTACTAGAGGAAAAACCAAATCTCAATCAATGTCTAATTTATTTAAACCCATAAAAAAAAGCCTTGGAAACAAGGCTTTTTTTAGTAGAATTCATCTTGACTTTTTGTTTTTAACCGAAAATGAGCTAAAATTTGTTCAGATGAAACTATTTTTAAAAGGCATAGTATAGCTACGCATAAGAAAGTAGATGAAATATGGGCGGATTTAAGTCATTTTTTAGGAAATAGAAAAAGTCAAGATGAGTTCGCATCCTATTTTTATAACGGATCACTTTTTATTGATCGGGCTAATAATTTGTACATTCTGAAAAGTAATAGCTCCTTTTACAACACTAGCAATCGTTGTTCGTAATGCGTCAATTATTTGCATTTTTAATTCGCTTTTATGATAGATAAGGCTTACTTCTCTAGCGGGAGAAGGTTCCTTGAAATTTTTAAGAAAATCGAGATCTTGACCTTTATAATCTATGGTATGTAAATACGGCAATAAGGTCATTCCTAAACCTTCATTGGCTAGTTTTACAAGTGTTTCAAAGCTTCCGCTTTCTAGCGAAAAGTGATCTTCCTCCTGATTCCCTATTGCTTTACATAGATTAATAACACCATCTCTAAAACAATGTCCATCTTCAAGCAATAACATGTCTGTCAAGTCTAAATCAGATACGTCTAGTGTTTTCTTTTTGTAAAGACGATGATTTCGAGTTACATACGCAATAAATGGCTCGTAATACAATGGTCTTTCTTTTATATTCCCATTCTTTAACGGTGTTGCTGCAATAGCAGCATCTAGATGCCCATCCTCAAGTTTTTCTATGATGGTTTCTGTATTTAACTCTTCTATTTTAAGTTTTACTTTAGGATACTTATTAATAAAGTTACGCAAGAACATAGGGAGAAGCGTAGGCATAATTGTAGGAATGATCCCTAGTTTAAATTCGCCACCTATAAATCCTTTTTCTTGATCTACAATATCAGAAATGCGATTTGCTTCATTTACTATATTTTTTGCCTGAGTCACTATTTTAGCACCTATTTCCGTAAGTTCAATAGGCTTTTTGGAGCGATCAAAAATCAAAATATCTAACTCTTCTTCTATCTTTTGTATTTGCATACTTAAGGTAGGTTGTGTGACAAATGTTTTTTCGGCTGCTTTTGTGAAATTTTTATGCTCTGCGACGGCAAGTACATATTTTAATTGCGTAATAGTCATAGGATGATATATTGGTACTACAAAAATACAAAGCTATTAGTAAAAACTATACGTATAAGAAAACAATTAGTTTTCCTTATACGTATTTGATGTTTTTTTTTTTGAATATTACTCATAAAAAAAGGCTCCATAAATACTATGAAGCCTTTGAAATTAGTTACTTATATGAGATTACATAGCTATTTTAATAGTGATGTCTTCTTCTCCTACGGTAAATTTTGCATCTCCCCAAGATGGAGGTCCAAAACCAGCACCTGCTCCAGAAATACCATAAGGCTCTTTTGGCATACCGCTAGGCTCAAAATCCATACGTCCATTTTCATTAAAATCGTGTAGCGTGATAATTCCGTATGCTCCGGGTTGTACGTTCTTAAATGTAAGTGTAATTGATTTGTTTTCTGGCGCATCTTCAGCAGCATCTAGAGGCGCTGCTTTCATAAAAGTGGCTTCATCATACAATGCAGCAGAGACTTTTCCGTCGTTATTTAAAAGGTTCTCAATTTCGATAGTTACGGTAACTCCTTTGTTGTCTTGTGCAAAAGTAATTGTAGAAAATACAAGTGCAATTAGATAAATAATAGTTTTCATAATGTGTTGTTTTTATAGTGTTAATTTTGATTGACAGGATAAAAGTATGTATACGCTTTCGCGAAAGCGAACAAAACCTTCTGAACTGTCAAAAATGGAGGTTGAACTGTTGGCAGGTATCTATTTCTGCCAAAAGCTGTAAAACAACAATGGTCACTTCAGGATTCTTCTTTTCGGCTTAATTGTTGAATGTTCATTACTATGTTGACAACTCTTGGCGTGAAAAACGACAAAGTCCTTAAACATTGTTAAATTTATACTAATACATAAACTGATGTGTATGAATTATAATCCTGAAGAAGAAGACAATTTTTCCCTTACACGTTTTGAGTCTATGTTAAAGACCAATAACGTCATGTTTTTTGACTCTGAAGAGTTTGAAGGTATAGCAAATTATTACATAGAAGAAGGCAAAATTGCCTTGGCTAGGAAGGCGGTAAAGCTTGGTTTAGACCAACATCCAGCGTCTGTAAATCTTAGATTATACAAAGCAGAGATTTTTATATTTGAAAATAAATTTGAAGAAGCAAATACAATATTGAATGAGCTTTATGAATTAGAACCTACAAATGAAGAGGTATATATTCAAAAAGCAAATATCTTTAGTAAACAAGATGAACACAGGAAAGCCATTAACTTATTAGAATTGGCTATTGATCTTACAGAAGATCCTTCTGATGTATATTCCTTAATAGGAATGGAATACCTTTTTATAGATGATTTTCAGAATGCGAAGTACAACTTTATGAAGTGTCTGGAAATGGACGATACAGATTATAGTGCGCTTTATAATATTATTTATTGTTTTGATTTTCTAGAACAAAGACAAGAAGCCATAGATTATCTCAATATGTTTTTAAATAAAAATCCATATTGTGAAGTTGCTTGGCATCAAGTAGGGAAGCAGTACTTTGATTTAAAAGAATACGAGAAGGCACTTTCTGCTTTTGAATTTGCAGTCATAAGCGATGATCGTTTTATAGGTGCTTATCTAGAAAAAGGGAAAGTATTAGAAAAGTTAGGTAGATATAATGAAGCGTTAGAAAATTATCAAATTACCTTAGAGCTAGACGATCCTACTTCTTTTGCCTTGTTACGTATGGGGAAGTGTTATGATAAATTAGGAAGTGACG
>JBLHOX010000344.1:0-4012 GCA_047623725.1 Dokdonia sp.
GTAGCTAAATAATTCTTGAGGATTTGTAAGTACGGTAGGAATACTTATATAATCCGACTGATTTTTAGGACTCAGATTCATACTTAGTATATCAATGAACTACCCCGAGGCAGAGCCATCGAGGTATCAAGCGGAAAAAACTTATTTTTAGTTTTATGAAAACTATCCGTTTTCAAACTTTCCTCTTTGACCCCGAGGTAGAACCTTGAGGAATTCTATAGATTAAAACTGGTGTCTCCAATCATCATTAAAAAGTCACCAGATTCAGAGGCATAATTACCCGTAATTCTATTGTCTGAAGATGTTAGAATACCATTCTCAGGATCAATAGTAAGTATAAAATCTTCTGAAGATGCATTCCTATCTGTACCCGCTTCCTGTACGTTTAAGGCTTGCATATTAATATCAAATCCTTTTTTCCAATGAAGGTTTATGGTTTGATTTGCACCTTGTGTAAAGGTAAATATATCGTATTCAATAGTATAGTTGCCTGTAAGAATTACGGTATCACTACTTTGTTTGATAAGTGTTGCCTGTTCGGCTTCCCAAACGCCATCTGTGCTATTTGTTGTGATTACTTCGATGATAGCTGCGATATCTAAAGTTTCACCTGTTGTAGGTATGGTTGGATCTACTGTTGCATTGTCGTCGTTTTGACAGCTATAGTTCACGGCTAGCATGAGCATAAGGCTTAGTGTAAAAAGAATGGAATTTTTCATAATTGATTGTGTTTAGTTTTATTAGTTTTTAGTACGCTTTCGCGAAAGCGTATAGGCATAGCTAGACAGCCTAGTGCTAATGCATAAGCTTTCATCTAGAAATACAACATGTGTTATTGGAAAATGTGATTAATTTAAAGTTGCTTCATATACACGATTCATAAAGCCATCTGGCGCACCTAGGTTTTCTGAAGTGACTAAAAATGCTTTGTTACCTACAACTTGCAAGTGTACAAGACGTTTATTATCTAAGATATCTCCGACGTTTAATGCAATTTCTTGAAAGCTATTATCAAGGGTGTTGAAAGCGCCTAGATATGGATTTAAATCATCAAACTGACCGTCATTATCAGTATCTATAGGCTGTAACCCTCCTACGTAAATGATGTTTTCTACGGTAGAGGTATAGGTTTCTCTAAGATTCACCGGAATTGTTATCTGATCTAGAGCTCCTGTGTCTACATGAAATGTATATACGATATTAGACCCTGCGTCTGAAGAAGAAGGGGTATCCCAACCTCCAAACATATATAATACTTGATTTACAATTTCTCCATCCATATCATTTAAGGATACAGGAAGTGTCGCAATATCTTGAAAATTAGCATTCCCCATCATCCAAGTAGTAATTGCAGTATCGCTTCCGTTTACTATACCTGAAAAAAGATAGGCTGTATTGTCCAGAGACGCTGTGCCATTACTTACAGCTGCATTGTCAATAGGTGTGTATGGATTTACGCCCATAAACTCATAGTCCATATTTTCAAATGCATTACCGCCAATGCTTACTACTTTGTTTTCTAAAAATTCAATATTTTTTGTTGCAAAATCTTGTAAAGAATACTCAAATGAGGAAGGCGTATTTGATGTCAAATCGTATTTAAAAGCTTGTTGCATTCCTATACCTGCTAAATCATTTCGATTAGTGAGGTAGATACTGTTTTGAGATTGTGATACTTTAAAACCTACTCTAAAGATCCCCGTATCAAATTGGAACAACTCAATGGGGTTAGAGGCAGAGGTTAAGGATGTTACATAGTCGCTTGCCAGTTTTGGTGTTAAATAGACACTGAGGGCTTCCGAATCTTCTGTGGGGTATAATAAACCAAAAATCCCCTGTGGATTATTAATGTTTATATTACCAACGAAACTATCGTCTGGAGTTTTGATATTCGTAAAGTCATCTGAAACTGTAATTTCAATGGAGTAGTCTTGAGATGAAACTCTAGTATCCGTTTTTAAGGATTCAATATCATCAGCAGGACCCATAGCAAATCCTTTTTTCCAGGTTAAAATTATTTCTGTAGGAGTATCACCTACAGAAAAAACAAACTCATCGTCTTTAATATTAAAAAGATTTGATACGTCCTCTGTGCTTGTTGAATTTGTGAGTTCTGCCGTTTCTATTTTCCAAATTTGAGAGCTGTTATTGGTAAGTTCTTCAACGAGGGAGGCAAGTGCGTTTGTGCTTTCTTCTTCCTCTTCCATTTCTTCTTCAGAAACTGGAGGTGGTGTTGTATCGTCATCATTCCCGCAGCTATAAAAGCTTGATGCGATTATTAAAAGGCTAGTAAAGTATATAATGGGCTTTTTCATAATTCAATTCATAAGTTGTTATACCTACTTATCTGAATTATAGTAAAAAGGTTGCGTGTTTTTTTAGGATATCTTTTTTAGGAGCGTACAGAAAAATGACTTATATCAGCCCTTTTGCTTTGATTTCTAGATACTTGTTGATCGTATTTACCGTAAGCTCTTCTGGTTTGGTGAGAATGGTCTGAATCCCATATTTCTCGAGTGTTTTGACCATAACCTTCTTATCATAGTCTGCTTTTTGAGCAATGGTTTTGTGATACACTTCTGCGAGATCATTTGTTTGTGTATCTAATAACTCATCTAATTCTGTATTCTGAAAAAAGATAACCACCAATACATGCTTTCGCGAAAGCGCTTTTAAATAAATAAGTTGTCTTTCTAAAGCTGAAATATGTTCAAAATTAGTATACAGAAGCAATAAACTACGCTGTGTGACTTTGCGTTTTATTTGCGCATATAGGGTGCTAAAATCGCTATCTAAAAACTTTGTATTGATATTATAAAGAACTTCTAGAATGGTATTAAGATGCGTTTTTTTACTACTTGCAGGGACGTGATTTTTGATCGTTTCTGCAAAGGAAAGTAGTCCCACTTTGTCTTTTTTCTTTAAGGCAATATTAGAAAATGCGAGGGTACTATTAATTGCATAATCCAGTAATGTCAAGCCTTTGAAAGGCATTTTCATCACACGACTTGCATCGATAATAGTATAGATAGGTTGTGACTTTTCATCCTGAAATTGATTGACCATCAGGCTGGCACGTTTTGCAGTCGCCTTCCAGTTAATGGTACGTGCATCGTCACCTATCACATAATCTTTGATTTGCTCAAACTCCATCGTATGTCCAATACGACGTATTTTTTTCATCCCGTACATGGTAAGTCTATTATCCAACGCAAGGAAAGCGTATTTTTTCATTTGAATAAACGAAGGATATACCTTTACCATTTGATCTTTCTCAAAACGATATCGACGTTTTACAAGCCCAATACGCCCACTCACATACAGATTAAGATGTCCAAATACATACTCACCACGCTCTACAGGACGTAGATTATAGGTGTATTTCTGAACTGATTTTGCAGGAAGTTGTAATGTCTTTTTAAAATCTCTTTTTTGGAATTGCACGGGAATCTCATCAATAATATCCACCATCACTTCAAACGGGTAGTTATTTTGGATGGTGACCGTGAGTTCGTTTTCATCACTATTAGAAAACTTTTCGGGGAGTAAACGTTGTGCTGTGATGTGTTTGCTTCCGCGAAAAAGTACCAAGCAATCTATAAAGAATAGCACAGAAAGTCCCAATGCTAGTAGATTTGCTATAGGAAATAATGAATTGAACCAATAGGAAAGCAAATAAATTACTCCAATAAAGGTGAGGGCATAGAAGATTCTATTGCCTATAAACAAAGATTTTATAAAACGTTTTAGTGCCAATCTATCTTGGGATTTCTATGGATTGTACAATCATATCAATTACTTGTTCTGCGGTCATGCCTTCCATTTCTCTTTCTGGAGATACGATCACACGATGACGCATGACAGGAGTTACAGAACGTTTTATATCTTCTGGAATCACAAAATCACGTCCAGCAATTGCGGCAAATGCTTTGGAAGCATTCATAATCGCAAGGGATGCACGCGGAGAACCTCCCAAGTACAAATGCGGATGTTTACGAGATTTTATAACAAT
>JBLHOX010000345.1:0-4007 GCA_047623725.1 Dokdonia sp.
TTAAAGTATGTTTGGAATCCTATATTACTATAGTTAAATAAATTATAGGGCTTGTTTACTATAATCTTCCCAACATAAGAATAATTTTCTAAAGGCTTACTTGTATCTCCTAAATCAAAGCGGCTATCTACGTTTACAAGATTAACCATTTGATCTAATTTATCATAAGATCTATAGATAGGATATACTAAATCCTGACTACCTCCTAGAAACATAGGAATGATATTTTTTTTAACGAGTACCTCTGTAATACTTCTAATTGCAAAATACGTGTCCTCAACACTATCGCCTTTATCTACATCACCAAGATCTGCTATTAAGGTGTGCCAATTTCCTGGAAATAGTTCATAAAAAGCCCTTCGTATTTCTGTAAAAGAAACTGTTTCTCCTAAGTGATTCTGATCTCGTCTATTTTCGCGTAAGCCAATAACAGCTATTTTAACACCCTGTAGATCAGGAAAACCTTCACGCTCACTATGGACTCTAATTGTATTCCCTATACACTGATGATGCAATAACTGAATATGAGCTATCGCTACATCTGCTACAGGCAACAAAAAATCAAATATCATCGTTTATTTCTTTTTTGCTGTTGCTTTTTTACGTGTTGCTTTCTTTTTTGGTGCTTGTTTTTCTATGATATCCTGCACTTCTTCTAAGGTAAGTTTTGTAGCATCTACCGTTTTAGGTAATTCAATCTTAGTTTTACCTTTAATAATATTGGATCTTCCCCAACGGGCTTTTTCTACACGTATTCCTTCTGCCTCAAAATTATGAATAACCTTATCTATCTCTTTTTGCTTCTTATCTTCAATAAGCTGAATAATATCAGCATCTGATAGATTGTCAAAATCATATTTTTTATTGACGTTAATGAACATTCCGTTCCACTTTATGAAGGGTCCGAAACGACCTGTTCCTTTCTGAACCGGTAAATCTTCATACGTATATATAGGTGCATCTGCAGCTTGTTTTTCTTTGATATAAGTAATCGCCTCTTTTAGATCTACATCCATAGGATCTCTTCCTTTAGGTAGAGAGACAAACACTTTTCCAAAACGTACATAAGGACCAAAGCGTCCGTTATTTACTTGTATCTCCTCATCTTCATAAACCCCTAAATCCTTTGGTAGTTTAAAAAGCTCCATCGCCTCTTCAAAGGTAATACTACCTAATTGTTGATCAGGGCCAAGACTAGCAAATTGAGGTTTTTCTTCGTCTTCTACAGTACCTATTTGCACCATAGGGCCAAATTTACCTAATCGAACACTTACAGGTTTTCCTGTTTTAGGGTCTGTTCCTAAAATACGCTCCCCTACTTCTCTTTCGGCATTTTGCTCAACGTCTTTAACATGTGGATGAAAGTCTTTATAAAATTCTTTCATCATGGTAGTCCACTCCAGATTCCCTTCGGCTATTTCATCAAAATCTTGCTCAACTTTTGCTGTAAAGTTATAATCAAGAATATTTTCAAAGTGATTTACTAAAAAGTCATTTACTACCATACCTACATCTGTAGGGACTAATTTTCCTTTATCTGACCCTACAGTCTCTGTAAGTTTCTTTTCACTCACAGCACCTTCTGAAAGCGTTAGCACATCATACGATCGCTCTATTCCATCTATCGTTCCTTTCTCAACGTATTTACGATTCTGAATCGTTGTAATCGTTGGTGCATAGGTAGACGGTCTCCCAATACCAAGCTCTTCTAATTTTTTAACTAGTGATGCTTCTGTATATCTATAAGGTGGTCTTGTAAATCTTTCTGTAGCTGTTATAATTGAATTTGTAAGTGCTTCTCCTTCTTTTAAAGCTGGAAGTAATCCTGTCTCCTCTGCGTCTTCATCATCATCATGACCTTCTAGATACACTTTTAAGAATCCTTCAAATTTTAACACTTCTCCATTTGCAGTAAAATTATCTGTTCCTGCAGAAGATGTTATTTGAACGTTGGTACGTTCTAGTTTTGCTTCACTCATTTGAGAAGCAATAGCTCGCTTCCAGATAAGCTCATATAATCTGGCTTGATCTCTATCTATATTTACTGAATGACGAGAAAAATCGGTAGGGCGTATCGCTTCGTGAGCTTCTTGTGCTCCTTTTGACTTTCCTTTATAATTTCGTTCTTTACTAAAAGCATCTCCATAAGCAGATATAATTTCTGCCTTTGCTGCACTTTTTGCATCTACAGATAAGTTGACACTATCGGTACGCATATAGGTAATAAGTCCTGCTTCATACAAACGCTGTGCGAGTGTCATCGTCTTACTTACTGAGAAGTATAGTTTACGACTCGCTTCTTGTTGTAATGTAGATGTTGTAAATGGAGCTGCTGGTGATTTTGATGCTGGTTTTGTCGTAAGCGAAGTTACTTTAAATTGTGCCGTCGCATTTTTTGTAAGAAAACCTTGAGCTCCTTTTTTTGTAGAAATATTCTTAGGAAGCTTTGCTTTAAAAGCTTTCCCACTTTCATTAACAAAAGTTCCATCTACTCGATAAGACGCTTCGTTAGAAAATTTTTGAATCTCTCTTTCTCTCTCTACAGTAAGACGTACAGATACAGATTGTACTCTACCCGCAGAAAGCCCACCCTTCACTTTACGCCATAATACCGGAGATAACTCATACCCTACCAAACGATCTAAGACACGTCTTGCTTGCTGTGCATCTACAAGATGGTAATCTATCTTTCTTGGGTTTTCTATAGCACGCTTAATAGCTGACTTTGTAATCTCATGAAATACAATACGCTTGGTACGCTCAGGGACTAATTCTAGTTCTTGTTCTAAGTGCCAAGCAATAGCTTCTCCTTCACGATCCTCATCACTAGCTAGCCAGACCATTTCTGCTTTTTTGGCAAGGTCTTTTAACTTTTTGACCACTTTCTTCTTATCGTCTGAGACAATATAGTTTGCCTTAAAATCACCATCTACATTTACCCCTAATTCCTTAGAGGGCAAATCTGCTATGTGACCAAAACTACTTTCAACCTTATAGTCTTCTCCTAAAAATTTTTCAATAGTTTTTGCCTTTGCTGGTGACTCTACAATGACGAGATTCTTTGCCATACTTCTTTTTTTTTGGGATTACAAAAGTAGATTAAATATTTAATTAAAAATTCCAACTTGTGCAATTCTCTTGAAAAAGGTCAAAAGAAACACATTTAAAGAAACTGTTTTACACAATGTTACGCTTTCGCGAAAGCGTATAAAAAAAGAAAAAACTACGCTCCAATTTTAGAAATAGCATCGTCATCTTCATAAAACCCAACCACTTCTTTATATATAAAATAAGCTGGTAGATATACAAATGAGAAGGTAAAATAAATTCCTATAAGACAAGCCAAAAACCCCACTATAGCCGCCAATAAAACCGAAATAAACATAAGACCAAAAGTGATCCCCCATTTTGCGTTTCCTAATTTAAATGCTGCTTTATAGAGCTCATTAATAGTTAAATCTGGATGAAATGCAAAAAGAATAACAGCAAATTGCAAAGGAATAAAAACATAAAAAATAGGAATAACACAAAGCATAACAGCTAGCATTGAGATTCCTACTTGTGCCATAGAAAACACAAATAATTTTTTGATATATTTCTTTTTAAAAAACATACCGAAATTAATTCCTTGTTGCGATTGCTGATTTCTATCTTTTACTCTAACGATTCTATAAAAGGCAGCTTGAAGTCCAAAATTAAATGTTGTTACAACAATTGACATGACTAAAGACAATAACACAAATAAGACAAGAACAAGCACACCCATTATATTAAAATCTTCTCCTACCTGATCACCAACTACAAATTCTAACCCAATTGCAGGGATATACATAATCAAAAATAATCCGTACTGAACAAGAAAGCTCAACAAGAGCAACAGAAACCCTTGCAGCCATACTTTCTGAAATAAATCAATGGAACTCCCAAACACAGCCCCAAAATCTACAGGTGCATTTTTACTTATCTTTTCTTGGATTTCTGAAAATGTCATCAATTCTATTTTTCGG
>JBLHOX010000346.1:0-4005 GCA_047623725.1 Dokdonia sp.
TATCAGTGCATAACTCCTTTACATCATCTACAATATGTGTAGATAGAATCACAACTGCTTGCTCTCCGAGTTCGCTCAATAGATTATAAAATCGATTCCGCTCTGCTGGATCTAGTCCTGCAGTGGGTTCATCTACAATGATTAATGAAGGATTTGCAAGCAATGCTTGTGCGATTCCAAAACGTTGTTTCATTCCTCCAGAATAACCTCCAAGATTCTTTTTACGATGTTCATACAAGTTGGTTTTATGTAATAAGGCTTGTACAATTTCTTTGCGTTCGTTTTTGTTGGTCAATCCTTTTAAAACAGCCAGATGATTAAGTAGTACTTCGGCAGATACTTTTGGATATACACCAAATTCTTGTGGCAGATATCCTAATACGCGACGTACGTCGTCTTTTTGTTTTAGTACATCTATATCACCTAAGGTAATGGTGCCTTGGTCGGCTTCTTGTAGGGTTGCGATGGTACGCATTAAAGTTGATTTCCCTGCGCCATTAGGACCTAAGAGCCCAAACATTCCTTTGGAAATTTCTAAAGAAACTCCGTTGAGTGCTTTTACGCCGTTACTATAGGTTTTAGATAGATTATGAATGATAAGTTCCATACGGTTCGTTTTTTGATTGATGATTTTTATTCTAATGGTAATTTTTTTCCTGTAAGATCTCCGCGAATGAATGCATCTGATTCCCATAAAAGGATCTCAGCCATTTGGCCGCTTTTCATATTTGCATCGATCACAATGACCTTTCCATCATAGCGTGTTTCAATCTGTCTATGAGTGGTATGCCCAACGACAATGTTTGAAACCTGAAAATGGTTTAGTAATTGATCAATTTGTGTATCTGTAGCAAGTTCTCCCTGAAAATAACCTCTATAGTAAATCGGACCATCACCTCTGTGTAGATAGGTTCCTAGCTCGTTACGTCCTTCTGGTAATTCACTTTCTATTAACTGATTTTTAAATTCGCTATTAATTTGATCAAGTGATACCTCTTTGGTTACTAAATCAGGATGTAAACCTCCGTGCGTAAATAAGAATGTATTTAGTTTAACAAGTACAGGACGCGTGCGCAACCAATTTCCTAAGACCGTTTCTTTCCTAAATAAAGTATGAAATGGTTTCTCTAGTATTCTAGCTATTTCTGTATACTTGGGATGTACAGAACGAAGATTCCCGTTAAGTACCATAACATCATGATTTCCAAGTAATACGTGTACTTTCCCTCCACGCTGTGCTGCTTGTTTTTCTAAATCATATAAAAACCATAATACTTCAGTCACATGAGAACCTCTATCAAAAATATCTCCTGCAATAACAAAATGTCCATCTCCAAAACTCCATGTGCCTTGCTGATCTATAATGTTATTATTTTTTAAAAGTGTTATAAATGTGTCATACTGTCCGTGTATATCACTAATAGCTGCAATCTTAGAGACTCCATAGTATTCTAGTTTTTCTACTTCTACCTTATTTCCAGTATGAAGTGTAGCGCTCATATCTTTATATTGAATGCTTTTAGAAGTGTTCGAAATACTGTTTTCAACGTGTGTTTTCCCTTTATGTATCCAAACAGCAGTACGGCCTGTAGTAGATTCTTGTACATAAGGACCATCACTAACCCCTTCATAAGGAATATGAAGTACTTCTAATATCTCTTTAATGTTTTCTTTTTTTGCGACATCAATGGCTGTATATGCATCTTGGATTTCCAGATTTGGATTTGCTCCGTAATCCAGTAATAACTGAAGCGTTTTGGGATCTCTTCCTTTAATCGCATACACTAAAGCTGTTTGTTTATCGCTACTCACATAGTTAATCGCTGCTTTATGGGCTATCAGTTCTTTTATAATCGTATGATTTTGATACGCCACCGCAAACATCAACGGTGTGAGGTCGTTACAATCTATATTTGGATTGGCACCTTGATCAAGTAAGTACGTAGTAACCTTGTGCGTTCTATCGTTTTTTATAGCATTAAAAAGCAATGTAAACCCTTGATCATCTAGTGCATTCATATCATTCCCTTCTTTTAGGAATGCTTCAACAGCAGCTACATCGCCTAGCTCGATACTCTGATAAATCGTGTTTTTTTCTGTAGTGCTCTCAAAACGATTACTGATTTGTTGTTTGGTTACTTCTCTAGCCATATTCATAGTGAGTACTTTACCACTTCCAGAAGTCCAATGACCCGTAATTTGTTTTCCAGAAATTTCACCAGAATAACTGCCTTCAGAATGAATTTCAAAACGGATAGCCGAATCAGAAACCACAATATCCTGCATAGGAATTGTTGCCACTCCTTTTGAAACAGGTCCCATATACCCTACAAGTGTTCCAGTATCTGATACCTCAAAGCGCCATAGAATACCGACAGACTTGTTTTCGTTTACAACAATATTACCTTCCCAATCTCCAACAATGCTATCTGTATGTATAGCAGATGGCTCTTGAGTATAGCCTGTACTACTCATCATACATAATAGAAGCATCAGAAACAGGGTATGTATGTGATGTGTTTTCATACGTTTCCTATGGGTTATAAAGGCATTTGTAGTTTTTTGGTTGTTCATGGTCATCGATTTTTGTTATGCCAAACCTACTATGACACTAGGCGTAGAAAAAAGAATTGTGATGAACGTGCTTCTCCTGATGTAATAAGGTATCTAAGCAGGTGGGAAATGAGTTGATCCCGCTTTCGCGAAAGCGTATACCAAAAAAGCACCTGTTCATCAACTTTTTTGGAGTGTATAGATTATATGCCTAATATTGGTCTCACATCAAGTAAACTATGTCGATATTATCACGAAATAAACGTCCATTAATAGCCTTAGCACTCGCCTTTTCATTTATAGCTTGCGGTGCCTTTATCATTACATTTGGGCTTATTAATACGGGTGGATTGTTTTTCTATACCCCAATAGCTATTTTGGCCTATATCCCTGTCTATTGGTTTTTGGAACATAAAATGACTCCTGAAAAGCTCTTAGCCTGGAAAAAGAAAGAAATTTGGGGGTTGACAGGATGGATGCTATTTCTATACGGAATCGGTATTATAGAGTCGTTATACTATACAAAACCATCGGTTTTTATCTTTATAGTGTCATTGGCACTACTAATTTTATTCATAAACAAACACTTAAGGTTGATTGAATTAAACACAATAAAATCAATTGATTACAAAAATATATCTATTTGGATAGCTGGCAGTGTTCTATCTACACTTATGGCATTATTTGTATATGCTTCTGCTACAGAAATGACCGAAAAAGGAACGTTGGTTTTACTTGAAAACGATGAAGATCTCATCGAGACCTTACTCTCTATTCTAGTTTTTGTCATTCTATTTTTTATGTTGAGTTGGTTGATCTGGCAAGTAAAATCTGCGCTGCAACTTAAAAATGATAAAAAGAAAACAGAAGTCCTGCATTTACAAAGTCAGGTAAATCCGCATTTTTTCTTTAATACGTTAAACAATCTGTATGGTCTTGTCTCAGAAGATACCGAGAAAGCACAAGCCTTGATCTTAAAGCTTTCAGATATGATGCGCTATAGTATTTATGAAGGGCAACGAGATCGTGTCTCTATTGCAGAGGAAGTCGCTTATCTTAAAAACTATGTAGCACTTCATAAAATGCGCTATCATAAAGAGATAGATATTGAATTTACAACAGATATTCAGGATGAACATACCCAAGTAATGCCATTATTGTTTATTTTGTTATTAGAAAATGCCTTTAAGCATGGTGTTGAGCGATTACATACCGATGCTTCTGTGGCGATTCATATACAACAGATAGAACAGAAAATTCGTTTTTCGATAGTAAACAATTATGATACAACTCAAGACGCAGAAGCACCTGGTATAGGTTTAAAAAATCTAAAACGTAGATTAGCATTGGTATATCCTAAAAAACATACACTATCTTTTGACATCACAAAAGATGTATACAAAGTACAATTAATCATACATACGCAATGATCAAATATCTTATCATAGATGA
>JBLHOX010000347.1:0-4000 GCA_047623725.1 Dokdonia sp.
CAACAATGGCAGATTTGCCATTAGATGGTGTAGGTTCATTCATAAAGATTGGTTTTTGATAAAATTAGTAGCTCATTTAAGATGCTATGAATGTAGGTGTTTCCTTTTCTATTACAGGTAATATATTGATTATTACTCTTCTTTAATTATCTCATCTACACTTTTACCAATACACTTTTCTTAATATTTTTTCAATCATAATATCTAATATTCTCTATTTGAGTCATATATTAGATACTTATCGTAATATATATTTAAAGAATCATTTTATGGATATAGTTTCACTAATTGTTATAGGCTTTTACACTCTGATTTATGTTTTCGTTTTCATATATCAAAATAATCAAATCAAATCTCAGAAATCTTTAATTGATTCGATGAAAAGTTTTACAGAAATGTTTGATGTGAATCAATTTAGAAAGTTTCAAGAGATGAAAGAAGAAACTTTAATGGGAGAAGTAAGTTTGATTTTAAAGAATGATAAAAAATTACAGGAATTATTAAACAATAGGACATCTGATTTATTGAAAATAATTAAGGAGGAAAACGATAAAAAGATGAAAGATCAAATGTGGCAATTGACAGGTCTGACAATACAAGCTTTACATCATTTACCTAAAGAAGAGAGGAATGAGTTTATTAAAACGAACTTACCAGATTGTAATTTTCTGTTTCCATTATTAGAAGATTTAGATAAGAATGAAATGGGAAAGGAGTAAGTAATTATTATCCCAAATCTGAGATATAGAAAGTTCGTGAACGATCAATACATATGTAATAAGGAAACTACTTCGCCTGTAATTCTCCAGATTGTACTGCATTTGTAAAGTCAGCTTTGATCACTTTATGGGTTCTGAAGAAACGTTTACCGTCTTTGCGCTTGATCTTTACAAGGACAGATCCATCCTTTTTCTTTTTTACAGCCGTAATGATGACCACACTCCCTTTAAGATCTGTATCGTGATGGATTCCTCCACGTTTTCTGACCGTATGAGGTTTAGGAAGATTAATATGCTGGTAGGTTTTGGATTCTGGTGCTCCAATTTCAAAAAGATCTCCTACTTTAACGTCAATAGTCGTTGTTTGGGATTGGGCAAGTACGCTTAGTGTGCACATAGCAAAAGCGAATACTAAAATATACTTTTTCATGATTGATATATTTTAAGTGGTTTTTTATGAATTACTTCGTTTCAAGTCTTATTACTAGCAATTTATAAAAAAATAGAGCAACAAAAAAGCCCAATCTTTCGATTGAGCTTTTTATTAAACTTGAAAGTATATGTATTAGATAACTTTTACGTTTACTGCGTTTAAACCTTTGTTTCCTTCTTGTAGATCGAATTCAACTTCATCGCCTTCACGAATTTCGTCTACTAATCCAGAGATGTGTACAAAGTGATCTTTGTTAGCACCTTCTTCAGTGATAAATCCAAATCCTTTAGTCTCATTGAAGAATTTTACTGTTCCTTTATTCATTGTAATGTAATTAAAATTTATAATACTTATTAAGCCGCAAATGTAAAGCCATTAATTTGATTTACAATGAATTAATCGGTTTATTTTTAAAAAACAAGAAAATAAACGAATTATTATAGTCAAATACCCTATTTCCAAACACTTGTCTACCATTTATGGAATTTCTTATTAAAAAAATAGTTGTTATAAACCCGCCATTCAACCGTCATTCGCCCACATTTGATTGTTCTGAGTCCTAGAAACCTTTAGTTTTGCACCATCAATCAATACGAATGCTATGCAAAAAACGCAAAGACGCTACGATTTGGACTGGTGGCGTGTGATTTCCATCTTCCTTGTGTTCTTACATCATATAGGAATGCCTTTTAATGGTGATGATTTTCATATTATGAACACAACGTCTAGCAAGTTGCTAGATGATGTGATGGTCTTCTTTGAACAATTCAGGTTACCCCTACTCTTTATCATTTCTGGAACAGGTACTGTTTTTGCGTTTTCAAAACGAAATTGGATACAGTTTATAAAAGAGCGTGCCACGCGCCTATTGATTCCATTGGTCTTTGGCGTATTTGTGATTGTACCACCACAAACGTATATAGAAAACATCACATCCTATACGTCATATACCGAATTTTACAAAACTATTTTAGATCACATAGAAGCAAACCATCTCTGGTTTATTGAAAATCTATTTTATCTATCTGTTCTTAGTATTCCTCTCATTTTATTTATAAAATCCAACTATGCAACGGCATTTAAAAAAGTGATAGATACCCTTTGCTCAAAACCATTAGGCATGTTTGCTTTTGTGATTCCTCTTATTATCCTAAAGGTGATATCAAAAAAATACTATCCTGAAGATGATACCGATATCACCAATCTCTCGACAACCTTGTTTTATGGGTATTTCTTCGTCGCAGGTATTATACTTGCAGGAACCAATACCGTTTGGAGCTCGCTTAAAAAATATAGAAAAATCAACCTTGTTCTTACGATTATTGCCACCATACTATTCTATACCTATTATTTATTACCAAATGATATCGCTCGTTCTTATTGGGATCTCCCGACGCGATGGAGTATTTGGTATGGAGTCAGTGCGCTCGTGAGTTGGACAGTCATTAGTACCTTATTGGGTTACGGACAAGTTTGGTTAGCAAAACCAAGTACGTTACTTACAAAACTCAATGAAGGGATCTATCCGTTTTATATACTACATCAGACGGTTCTTATTATGATTGGATACTATGTGTTACAACAATCTTGGAATATTCCTGTGAAGCTTTCTGTGTTAGCACTGAGTTCCTTTATTGTTATTGTAGGTGTCTATCGATTCATCGTATATCCATTTACCATCACTCGTTTTCTGTTTGGAATGAAAAAGCGATCTAACGTTTAGTTCTTATTCGGTTTTTTAAGCTTTCGTACTTCGGCTACGCTCAGTATAAACTTCTTCGTCATTACATTGCTTGAACCTGCCTCGCCGGCAGGCAGGCAGGCAGGCAGGAGCGTATACTAGATAAAAACCAATTACAACAAAAACTTTTACATTCGTTGACACTTCTTTTACATCTGTTTGACACTTTTGTAAACGTATCGATTTAGTTTTATCAAAAATTAAAATACGATGCAAAAACTATTGATTACTCTTATGATTCTTACTAGTGCTACGGTTACTAGTCAAAAGCAACAAAACACCCATCCCATAGATCAGTTAAAAAGTGTGCTTCACTGGAAAGGTTCCTATACCTTTAATATAAGTGAGCACAATGGCGAAGTCTATTTTAAACGAGGCGAACTCACAACCATTGGCGATAAAATTACAGGAGGTTCTTTTGTGATCGATATGCTTTCTATAGGTGATGTACCTAATAGTGATCATAAATCTCCTATTGAACATCTAAAGGATGCCGACTTTTTTGATGTTACCAAATTCCCAGAAGCCAGAATTGTATTTACTTCTGTTGAGTATTTCCCTAATACCAATACGCATGAAATATATGCAGATCTCACCATAAAGGGAGTGACAAATTCGATCAA
The DNA here is from genome assembly GCA_047623725.1 of Dokdonia sp. Lineage (GTDB taxonomy): Bacteria > Bacteroidota > Bacteroidia > Flavobacteriales > Flavobacteriaceae > Dokdonia. The sequence continues at coordinate 3,517 of JBLHOX010000347.1, forward strand.
GTTTTATGGGGATATCGACGGAACTAAAAAAACGATGGAAGCGCATTTTAAAATAGATCGTACGCTTTGGGGAATTATCTACAATAATAAAGTCAAAAACAAAGCCATCTCTGATGCTATTGAATTTAAAGCTTCATTATACTTCTAAAAGGATGTGTTTAACCCGGATTCTAAGACATTGCTTCACTGTAACATAAAGTATCTAACTTTGTTATGCAGCAACGAAGCCTAAATTGTATACTGGTGAATTTATTATCCCTTCCCGGATTCTGGCTGAAATGTAAAAGCTCTGATTTTCCCATCAGAGCCTTTGAAACATTTATTGGTGATTCTGATATATCAGAAATCCCGTATGGGATAATTATAGATAAAGATACATTTCTTGCTGCATTTTACAAAAAACATATGTATGAAAAAACAAGAGATGAAAGTCATCAATCTTAACGCTGCGGGTATTGATATTGGCTCTAAGAGTCATTTTGTA
>JBLHOX010000348.1:0-3978 GCA_047623725.1 Dokdonia sp.
ACTGTGAAGGGGGTTGCGAAGGAAAACAAACAGAGCAAGAGTATCATAAACACGTAGAGCACATACGTCAGATTGTACGTGGAGATTTTAAAGAGTCGTTGCACCAGTTTAGAGATCAGATGCAAAAGCATGCAGCGGCAATGGAGTTTGAAGAAGCGCAACAGATTAAAGAAAAATTAGACATCCTTGAAAATTATCAATCAAAAAGTACGGTTGTAAACCCAAAAATCACCAACGTAGATGTGTTTTCTGTGATCAGTGATGAAGGCTATGGATATGTAAACTTCTTACAATTATCACATGGAGCCATTATTAGATCGCATACATTAGAGCTTAAAAAACGTCTTGATGAGACGGATAAAGAATTGTTAGAATTAGGGATTATAGAAATTCAGCAGCGATTTGATTCTCAATCTAAAGAGATTTATGTGCCTTTTGAGGTTGAGATAGGAGATACCTTAAAAGTAACCGTACCTAAGTTGGGTGACAAGAAACGTATTTTAGAACTTTCAGAACGCAATGCTAAGTATTACAGGATGGAGCGTTTTAAACAAACCAAGATTGTAGATCCAGACCGTCATACGAATCGAATCATGGCGCAGATGAAAGTTGACTTGCGATTATCTATAGAACCCAGGCATATAGAATGTTTTGATAATTCTAATATACAAGGAAGCAATCCTGTAGCGGCGTGTGTTGTTTTTAAAAATGGGAAACCGAGTAAGAAAGACTATCGTAAGTTTAATATAAAAACGGTAGAAGGCCCCGATGATTTTGCAAGTATGGAAGAAGTGGTTTTTAGACGCTACAGGAGGTTACTTGAAGAAAATGAGCCTTTACCACAACTCATTATAGTAGATGGGGGAAAAGGGCAGCTTTCAAGCGGATTAAAAGCACTAGAAACATTAGGACTTCGAGGTAAAATAGCGATTGTAGGTATTGCAAAAAGACTAGAAGAAATATACTATCCTGGAGATAGTATTCCGTTATATCTTGATAAAAAGACCGAAAGCCTTAAAATCATACAGCAATTACGTAATGAAGCCCATCGCTTCGGAATTACATTTCATAGAAACAAAAGAAGTAATGCCGCGTTAGGAACAGAACTAGAAACCATCTCTGGTATTGGAGAAAAAACGATTATCACGTTACTAAAACATTATAGATCGGTATCTAATGTAAAAACAGCAAGTAAAAAGAGTCTTATAGAAGTAGTTGGGCCTGCAAAAGCAACCATTGTTTACAACCATTATCAAACGAAAGAATGAAATTAAAAGGGACTTTTTTATTGCTATTTGCAGTGCTTTCTTTAAGCGCTCAAGTGACCGATGAGCAAGATATAAAAGTAGGCGTTGTTCTAAGTGGCGGCGGTGCAAAAGGGCTCGCACATGTAGGCGTCCTTAAAGTACTAGAAGAGGCTGGTATACGTGTAGATTATATAGCTGGGACAAGTATGGGTGCTATCGTAGGAGGATTATATGCTTCGGGGTACAGTGCCACGCAGCTAGATTCTCTTTTTAGAGCAGTAGATTTTAGTACTATTATTCAAGACGGACTGCCTCGTAAGGCAAAGACGTTTTATGAAAAAGAAGCTTCAGAAAAATATGCAATTTCCTTGCCTTTTGATAATTTTAAGCTCTCGTTGCCGCAATCCATTTCAAAAGGACAAAACACGTATAATTTATTAATAAGACTCTTAGAACACGTAAGTACGACAGAAGATTTTACGCAATTACCCATCCCTTTCTTTTGTATAGCTACCGATATAGAAAAAGCAGAACAAGTGATTCTTGATACGGGGTTTTTACCCGAAGCTTTAAGTGCAAGTAGTGCTTTACCTACCCTGTTTAAACCCGTCACTTTAGGAGATCGGATTCTTGTAGATGGAGGCGTTGTAAATAATTATCCTATAAACGAACTCAGGGCAAAAGGGGTAGATATTATTATAGGAGTAGATGTCCAGGATGGGCTTCGTAAAAGAGATAAACTTACGACTGCACCTGATATATTTTTACAAATTAATAACTATCGTACTATTAAAGAAATGAAAGGAAAACGCGATAGTACAGATGTGTATATACGCCCTGATGTAGAAGAGTTTACAGTGGTAGATTTTAATGAGAAAAATATAATTATTGATAGAGGAGAAGCAGAAGCATTAAAACAGTTTGATGCGTTAAAAGAGATTGCCTTGAGACAGGGTTCGCTTTCGCGAAAGCGAATACAACCTAAACTAAAAGATAGTATTACAATAGATGCCGTAGTCGTAAGAGGAAATAAAGATTATACACGATCTTATATTTTAGGAAAACTACAACTAGCCCCTCCTGTAACGATAGATTATGAACGTTTTAGTAACGGGATTAATAATCTTTCTGCTACTGAGAATTTTGATCGTATAGGGTATCATTTTCAAAAAATTTCAGAAGGGATATTATTACAATTAGATGTTCAAGAGTCTAAAAGTAAACAGTCTATAGGTTTAGGAATACATTATGATGATTTGTATCGGAGCGCAGCGCTTATCAATTATACTAGAAAACGAGTGCTCTTTGATAACGATATTGCTACGTTTGATCTTATCGTAGGTGATAATATACGATATGCATTTAATTACTATATAGATAAGGGATATTATTGGAGTGTAGGACTAAGGTCTACGTATAATTCATTTGATAAGGGTGTAAGTGCACGTCTTGTAGAAGAGGTGAGTAATGTTGATTTACCTGCACTCAGTAGGGTTACATTAAACTATCAAGATGTTACCAATCAGATATATTTACAGACACTTTTTGTAAAGCAATTTTCTTTAGATTTAGGGGTACAACATAAATTCCTTGATGTAGAAACCGAAACGGTAGATGATGACGATGATATTCCAGGGTTTGTCTTTGAAAAAAGCCATTTCTTTGGAGCTTATGGGCAGTTACGATATGATTCTTTAGATAACAAATACTTTCCAAAATCAGGTTTTTATTTTGATGGTGATTTTGATTTGACGCTGTTTTCTTCAGATTTTAATAATAATTTTTCAGAGTTTTCTATAGCAAATGCTTATTTCCTTTATGCAGAAAGCATTGCTCAGAAATGGACTTTTCTAACAGAATTAAGTGGGGGATTTAAGTTAGGAGGAGAGGACGTGGGGTCTCTTGATTTTTTTCTAGGGGGATATGGAAATAAAAAAATTAATAATATAGTTCCTTTTTATGGATATGATTTTATAAGTATAGCCGGCGATGGTTATGTAAAAGCGGGATTTTCTTTAGACTATGAATTTATTAAAAAGAATCATTTTAATGTAGGGGTACAAGTAGCCAATGCAGGTTACAATCTTTTTTCTTCTGAAGAGTGGCTTACGAGCCCAGACTTTACAGGATATGCTTTAGGATACGGAATGGAAACTTTTTTAGGCCCTCTTGAACTCAAGTATACGTATAGCCCAGAAGTAAACATTGGAGAATGGTTTATTGCCATAGGTTTTCAATTTTAATCAATGATTAGCCCTTGTTTGGTTGAAATTTTATATAATTATCATTTTTTTAACAAAAAAAATTAAAATAATGGCACGCTATGTGTATTTCATGATAAAATGTTTAACTAAAACCTATTTATTATGAAGATCATCATTACAGCAATCGCCACAGCAACTATTTTACTCACTAGCTGCACAAACAATCCAAAAGAAGCTACACCAAAAAGTGACCCTACTTCCTTAGAAACAAAAAGTGAAGTTATCTCTCAAAAACCATTATTAGCCCAATTAAACACCTCTGTTGAAGCGCCTCTAGCCCCCGTATTTTATGTAAATGCCACAAGTGGTCTTTCATTACGATCTGGCACGAATTTACGCTCAAAAAAGATATTGACACTTCCTTATGGGGCACAAGTAAAACATTTAAGCTCTCCAGAGCACACAACAATGACTATCTCAGGAATTACGGGTGATATGATTGAAGTAGTGTATCAAGGAGCTAGGGG
>JBLHOX010000349.1:0-3966 GCA_047623725.1 Dokdonia sp.
AACTACGCTTTGGATACGCCATTTTACGGCTAAATTGGTATTATATGGTTATCCTAATATTTTAGTTTGCCTACGGTAAAAGGCATCTTGCTGTCGTTTCATAATCTCTTTGGCCATCTTTTTCTTGTAACTATAGAGTTCTTCATCATTGGCAATGTCTGTATAGATCCGATCATTTAGAATATGATCTGTTTCTGTTAGGATTTTACGTTGTGCTGCCTTTTGAAGACTCCACTCTTTTATGGTCGCTTCATGATCGGCTAGTTTGATATCATATTCTCCCATCGGAGAGATCAATTTTGAAAATATCGGAGCCGTCTCAATGGCGAGAAATAATAAGAATATAAATAGGGATGGAAGCCACGGCAATTGTTTCATCGCATCGATACGCGCCATGAGACCATCAAAATTATTAATGATAGGTTGACTCGTACTTACGGCGGTGTTAAACTCATCTCGAAGGCGTGTTTTTTCAGTTTCGGCAATAGCTATTTTACCAGCATTTGAGGTTTTAAGCGCTGTAAGTTCGGTTAAAGCGGCATCGTGTTTATCTCGTTTTTCTTGATATACGGGACCTTTTCCTAAGAGTTCTGTACCTGCAGTGCCTTCGGCCTCGGCAATGTAGATTTCATATAAGTTATTGACCTCGGTTTCTTTGGTCGTAATCTCGTCTTTTAACGTGGTGACTTCTGTATCTAGTTTGTTTATTTCTGGTGTGTAGGCTGCTAGGATTTCGCCTTGATTCTGAACGGTAAATTCGTTCTTTTGGCTTAACATCACACGGTCAATTTCTTTTTCAAAAATCTTAAGTTCCAACGGTTTTGAAATGACAATAGCAATAATGACAGCGAGTATCAATCGCGGAACTGCCATGCCAAATTCCTGCCACCAATTGTCTCTTTTTTTAAGTGTAGATACGATAAAACGATCTAGGTTAAAAATAACAAGTCCCCAAAGCACTCCAAAAAGAATGGCTCTGTATACGTTGTCAAAGATGGTGTATAAAGCGTAGGTTCCTGCAATAGCTGCTAGAACTGCCGTAAAAAATACCGTAGCGCCTATGCCTGCGTACTTGTTTTTTTCGCCACGAGAACAAGTGTCTAGCACATCTCTGTCTGCTCCAGAACAGAGAATGAAAAATTGCTGTATCATAAAAGTATGTTTTGTATTCGCTAATAGCGAAAAGGTTGATTGATGATGTTGTGCCTATAAGAACGCAAAAAAGTATAGAATGTTACACTTTTTAACCTGAATTGTGATGTACGGTGCGATATCTGTGATGTATGCTTTCGTACTTAGATTAACTCAGTATAAACTTCGCTTTCGCGAACCTGCCTTGCCGGGAGGCAGGAGCATACAAAGAATGCATTGTTTTAAAAGGATATATGGGGTTATTTTTAAGTGGTATTAGATATAACTGAGCCACCAAGTGCCTTTATGCGTTGCTTTATAGTTCATAAACCATTTGCAAATAGGATACAGTAGTAGGACAATAGCTATCCAAACCAGATATACAATCCCTAAAGAGTATCCATAACCAGATAGTGCGCCAGACTCCATGGTTTCATTATCTAAAATCATTAAGCGCCAGTCTTTCCCTGTGATAAGAAGTCCTAATAAAGCACTTGCGTGTACAACAAAAACATGTAAGATGTAAAAAAAGAAAGGAACTCTCCCGAAGACCAAAAGGAAATTTGTGATGCGGTTTTTTATATTTTCTATACCGTATAAAAATAATAAAGCAGGTCCCAAAGTAATTAATAAGAACAATAGCGATGGCGGGTATTTTGAAAGACTTAAAAAAGAGAATAGAGTTTTAGAAAAAGTGTCTTGTAATGCCCATTGTGTGCTATCTCCATAGAAATTAAAACTTCGTAAGATAAAAAAGAGTAGAATGGCAGAAATACCTATAATAAGTAACCATTTTTTTCTATAGGAAGCTGGGGTGTCTTTTTTGTAAAAATTACCAAAACAGTAGCCTAGAACCATGACTCCAATCCAAGCTAAAACAGGGTATGCAAACCATATAAAATGATTCTCTGAAAGATTAAACCCTCCTGGCTGATGTAATATATTCCATAAAATAGTTATAATCCCTTGGTCTCCAAAAGTGACATTATCTAGCATATTATGACCGAGTACAATAAGGAGTCCTAGTATTAAAATAATACGTTTAGGCAAGTGGATAACACCACCCAATACAATCATAGAGAATCCAATAGTCCAAATTACTTGTAGATTGATAAATCCATAAGTGACATCAAACCACCATAAGAAATTATTAATGACAATCTCTACAATGATAAGCCATATACCTCGGCTAATTAAAAATTTTGAGAGTGCTTTTGGCGTGTTTTTCTGACCATATAAAAAGGCAGCTGTTCCTGCCAGAAATACAAAAACAGGAGCACAATAATGCGTGATAAAACGTGTAAAAAATAAGACAAGCGTGGTAGTGTCAATGTTTTCAGGATGGTTTCCAGCCATAGCATTGATGTGAAAATAATCTCGTACGTGATCCAATACCATGATAATCATGACAAGTCCTCTCAGGATATCAATAGATTCAATGCGTTTTGATGGTACTTGGGTCATGATGGTTTACTTCATTGTATGTTATACTAGTGTGGCATAGTCACACTTACTTTTTTATGAAACGCAAATCTTGAACGCGCCCAGCAGAAGCCCTGAATTCTTTCTGATCTTTTGTAAAATCAAATACGATATATCCAGCTACGTTAAATCTATCTTTCATAATGGGATCTATCGGGGCAAGACTTTCTCCATTGATGTATAAAGTTAATCCGTTATCTTCTTTTTTGAAGGTGTAGGTAACATCAAGTTCTTTACTATAATAATCGCCTTCATATTGTTGTATTTGCTCTGGAGTAAGTTGTGTTATGGGCTCGTACTTTTGAAAACTGGAAACGCCTTGTCCTGGGATATCTAATGTAAAACTCGAAGGCGTATTTGGATTGTCTAAAGTGAGAATGACAGGAATGTTAGGGCCTATCCATCTAAACGTATTTTTTGAAACAGGTTCCATTTTTGTCACTCTTCCGCGTCCGCGGTCATAGACCAAGGTATCATTAACTATCGTGAGGTTTCTACTTATTTTTGAATCTGCACCCCAATAAGACCCTTCTAGTTTTTTAAGATCAGATAGTGGGAGTTGTATGGATTTTGCTTTCGCGAAAGCGGTATTAGAAATAGCGCCGCCTGCATCTTCATTGCTAGCAGGTATCTCAATAGGATCTAAAAATAAATCGGACACGTTGGAAGCGAGTTCGCTAGGATTTGCATCGCCTCGATTTGCAAGAACAACGACGGTAAAATGATCATCAGGAAATTGAAATTTCTGCGCACGAAACCCTACAAATGCACCGCCATGTTGAATGATTTTATGGCCATTATACACACTTACGCTAAGGCCTGAGGCATACTCATTGGGGGTTCCATCATTAAGAATTGTTGTGGTTGTCATGGTTTTCCAGAAATCACGCGTAAGAATTTTGGAGTCATAATACGCGTCATCCCATTTTTTTAAATCCTCTATGGTTGTAAATATGCCACCATCACCTATCATATTAAGTGTCGTCATACTGATTTGGAAACCTCCCTCTTGTGTAGGATAATATCCAGAAGCACGGTTTTTTACAATGGCCGTATAATCGTTATGAAAATGTGTGTTATTCATTCCTAGAGGCTTGAAGACCTCCTTCATTGCGTATTCTGCCATTGTTGTTTCTGTTACTTTCTGAACAATTTGTCCAAGTAACCAGTATCCAGAATTGCTATATAAATGCTCATCGCCGGGATTGAAATTAAGCTCTTCTTGGTTTATAAGCCACTTCATAACATCTTGATCTTCATAAAAATCTTCATCACCTAATCCGCTTAGAGAAGCGAGTACTAGATAATCACGTATGCCACTGGTATGATTAAGGAGGTGTCTTACCGTGATTG
>JBLHOX010000350.1:0-3966 GCA_047623725.1 Dokdonia sp.
GAACATTGGCAATATGAGGGTTTTTGTCCGTAGCGACTTGGTTAAGAAGAGCCGTATGAATCGAGAGGTTCACGTACGGTTCTGAGAGAGGTTTAGGGGTGAAATTCCCCTTTACCTACTCGACTATGAAACCAAAGGTTTAGGAACTCCAGTTGATTTATATAGTGCTGTAATTCAAAATATTGCAGTTATTAACCACTCAAATGAGGACATAGTGATTGATGGGGTGGAGATTGTAGCAACTCGAGACGGAAAAGAACTACAGAGGCAAAAGGTTCTATACGAAATTTTAGAACAATCGGCTAAAAAGTTCAAAACCTATCAAGAGCAAGGAATATTGAAATATTATGACTTTCAATTCCAAACGAGTAGATATCTAGAGGGCATCACATTCCCCGAAAGTACCACTTTATCAAGTGAACAGGCGATAGTAATTACTCATCGAACAATGCTTTTTCAAACATTACCTGATTTGGTCACAATAGAAGTAAAAGCTCATAATCTTACAGGGAAGGCTATATTCGAAAAAGGTAGTTTGAAAGTTATCAACCACAAATCAAAGAATGAATATCATTTTCCACTTAAAGGCACATGGTTGGTTGGAGGTGCTCCATCGTTAATAAGTCATCATAGATGGGGGAGTATCCAAGAGTTTGCATTTGATTTGGCAAAGATTGGTGCCAATAGCACCACCCACATAGGTGATGGTAGTAAACTAAGCGATTACTATGCTTACGGAGAACCTATTTACGCAATTGGTGATGGAAAAGTAATTTCTACATATACTGAAGCTACCGAGTCAGACAAAAATCTTAAGCAACCAAATGAAACTAGCGAACAGTACTTGAAAAGGTCAGCAGAAGATCAAGGAAAGCTTTTAGTAAAAGGATTTTCTTATGTCATGGGTAATCATATCATAATTCAACATGACAATGGCGAATATTCTTATTATCTACATTTAAAAAGCGGTAGTATAAAAGTAAATACTGGAGATATCATAAAAAGAGGTCAGCCTATAGCGTCTTTAGGACATAGTGGGAATAGTACAGAACCACATTTGCATTTTCATGTTACGGATGGACCAGATATGGCCTACTCCAGAAGTATTCCAGTTTCTTTTAAAAATATTTCCTTCTATCCAGATGATAGTCCCAATATTCGTCACATACATTATGGGCAATTCATAATAACCAAAGATTAAAATAAGTTTAGGCCTCTTAGCTTAATCGTAATTTCCCCTATTATGTTGAATGCATTTTTACTCCATCTATTTTTAGATCCTGCTGGTATATCTGGATCTTTAGTAGCAATTATTTTAAATGTATTCTTGTTTATAGCCAATAAGGAAAGTTATAAAAATGTCTTCCAAATGAATCCGAAATTGATTTAATAGAACTTTATCTTTTGAACTAAAATAAGTGCGTGACAAATTAGCAGAATCATAGCTTAAGAAATTAACGCCACACAGTAATTTCTGATATAAAGCATAATTTGTCACGCACTCAATTAAAACAATCCAACTAGAGTGATATGCGCTATCACTTCATAACTATAACAGAAATAAAAATTTAAAACAGATACACATGCAATTACTAAAAAGTTTAAACAGGAGATACGCCACTAAAAAATTTGATGGCACCAAAAGAGTAAGCAATGATGATATTGCTTTAATTGAAGAGGCAACAAGGCTGTCAGCCTCGTCTTATGGTTTTCAGCCGTATACCATATTAAAAATTGAGAATCCTGAAATTAGAAAACAACTACAACCGTTCTCCTGGGGACAATCACAAATTGTCGACGCTTCACATTTATATGTCTTTTGCAGCTATTTAGATTTTACAGAAGAAATGGTGAATGATTATGTTCAGAAAAAAGCTACCGTTCAAAATATTCCAATTGATAAGCTTGATGGTTATAGCGCATTTATGAAAGGTAAATTACAAGAAATATCCAAAATAGATATGGCACATTGGACAGCAAAGCAAGCATACATTGCACTAGCAAATATGCTAGCGGCTTGTGGTGAGTTAAACATAGATTCTTGTCCAATCGAAGGTTTTGAACCCAAGGAATACGATAAGCTTCTAGGCCTAAGCGATAAAGGTTTAAGGGCAACGGTAATTATGACTGTGGGTTATCACGCAAAAGATGATCACAATTTCAACATGACTAAAGTACGTAGAACTAGAGAAGAGCTATTCAAAGTGATTTAACTTGTGTGAAATGGAAATTAAGATGATTGTCTTTAATTTACAATCCTCACAAATTACGCTTCCCTCCTACGTCGTCGCATAAAAAGTATTCTATTAACATTGCAATAAGACACTATATAATTAAATTTTTTCAAGAAACTGTAGTAATAACTTGAGCTTTTACCTAAAGCTCAAGTTACATAACGCGGTACATTATAGTACATTTTTAATAGTTGATTATCCAGTGGATGATCGAATATTAAAACGCCGGTGCGTTGGCATTATATACATTCAGGTTTCTATTTCCTGCCACATCATCTCGCAGCTTATTATAATTGATTTTTTGATCAATCATAATAACTCGCGTAAAATACCCCAGAAGCATTCGTTTTCATAAGAAACCTTAGTACTTGGGTCTATAAACTTTTTAAGCGGTACGCTACGCTGCGTTAATTCATTTGTATCTATAATTAGCCATTATGTACGGAATATTTCTAAAGATTGAGAATCTTTAGAAATATTAGCGAGCTGATGTGGCTTGGCTGCCTATGCGCTCGATTGCTTTTTAAAAATAATTATGCTGTCGCAGTAATTTTTTAAAACACAATTTCCAACTGCATAGCCACCGCCAAACGAACTTACGTTAAGAAGATGTCCTGTGGACATTTTTAGGAAGTTGCGAGATGATGTGGTTGGAAAACCTTTTAGAATGATTCAAAATTCGCGTATATGATAATAACCGGGCGCAAACAATTCAGGAATTAAGCTTAGTGGTTTTTGGTCAAAATAACGATTCTCTAAGGGTGAAAAATTAGGATCGTTTACTCTATTTCCTTGAGTAAAAACAGTGTTAAATGATATAACACATATTAATATTAATAATTTCGTTGTTTTCATTATTGTAATTTGTTATACGGTAATTGTATCAAATACTTCTCTTCAAGTTAGATATATTAAGTGTACGCTTTCGCGAAAGCATATAAAGCATCCTTATTCTTAGATTAATTGTTTAGAAATATAAGTAGCCGTCTATAATTCATGACTGAGTTATATATGTTGTCTTAATTTGTTTTTAAGGTTTATTGTTTGGCTCTAAGATCTTCAATAATCTGTGCATCCACCCACATTCTATCATAAGGTGGGGCACAACGGGGGCAATAGGAAAGATATTTTCCGTCTGGCGTTACGTATCCTCCACCGTCCTCGCCATCTGTGTTTATGGTATCCCCAAAGTTAATGGCGGCACCCCATGAGCCATCTGGCTGTCGAAAACTGATATACATATCACTATCGCCATATCCTCCGTCATTTTCACTATCCCAAATAATGTAAGACTCATCTGGAGCAATGAAAGGGTGAGCTGTCCATGTACCAGTATTTATCTCTTTACCAAAGGGTTTCGGTGCTTCACGTTTACCGTTTACCAGTCGTGAATATCGAAGAACACCATTTCCATCTCTCGTGGCTTCATCAAAAACCAAGGTTCCTTTTAACGAAGCCGTAAGGCGCATAATGGGAATAGAATCAAACGGGGAACCAAGACTTTTTATCTTTGACCAACCAGTGTTGGTTCGTTCTATATATTTATCTTTCGAGTACATAATATCACCACCCGTAGAATAAAACTTATACTTCTTCCAGACACGGTTTTCCTTACGGAAACTGACAACGAGAGGACTTAAGGGTACTTCAACAGAAGGTGTGAAGTAAAACTCTTCCAAGTCTTGACCGTGCATCTCTCCTAGCTCCCAGCCGATACCTGGCGCAAACGGTT
>JBLHOX010000351.1:0-3958 GCA_047623725.1 Dokdonia sp.
GATCTTTGGTGAGTTCTATTATGACCAATGATAATCAAATAGCAAAAGAATATGCTGTAAATGCGGCGTCTCATCATGGGCGTATTTTGATCCTGAACCGAGAAAGTGCAAAGCAGTCTACAGGTCACGGATCGCCACTTCCTAATCTTATCCATGGAGGACCTGGTCGTGCTGGAGGAGGTGAAGAGATGGGAGGAATGCGAGGAATCAAACATTACCTGCAACGCTGCGCTATACAAGGATCTCCTACAACACTCACCGAAGTGACAGGAATCTATCAAGCAAAAGCCGATTATAAAGAAATAGATAAGCACCCGTTTGCTTATCACTGGGAAGATATTCAACCAGGAATGTCTCTTAAAACACATAACAGAACGATCACCGATGGCGATATTGTAAACTTTGCAAATCTTACGTGGGATCACTTTTATGCACATACAGATATTACCTCTCTAGAAGGAAGTATTTTTGAAAAACGTACAGCGCACGGCTATTTTATTTTAGCTGCCGCAGCAGGATTATTTGTATATCCTAATAAAGGACCTGTTGCCGCAAACTACGGATTAGAAGAATGTCGTTTTTTACGCCCTATTTATCATAATGATACGGTGTATGTACGCTTAACGTGTAAGCAAAAAATAGAACGTGATGTTGCTGGAAACGAGCATCCGTGTGGGATTGTAAAATGGTTTGTAGAAGTGTTTGATGCGACTATCGAGCCAGGTTCTCCAGAAGCCGAAGAAAAAGATCCGCTAGTAGCAGTGGCAACTATTCTGACGATGGTTCAGAAAAAACAATTGGTTTTTACAGAAATTACGGATACCGTTTTTGAACAATCATTAGCAAGACTTACAGAAGAGAGTACGCCAGAATGGGGAACGATGACGCCACAACAAATGGTAGAGCATTTGGAATTCACTTACCGTATTGCTACGGGTGAAGTACAGGATTTTGAAATTGTTACCCCAGAAAAAGTATTGGATAAAGTACATGCGACCTTGTATAATTATGATAAGATGCCGCGTGACTATAATTTTCCATTGTATGAGGCGGGGATTCAGCCTGCATTGAAGCATGAGAATCTTGCTTTCGCGAAAGCGGAATTAATCAGAATCAGACAGGAATATGTGAAGTTTTATAGAGAAAACCCTGAAGCTACTGCAAAAAATGCCGTCTTTGGAGAACTGAATAAATACGAATGGTATTTAATGGAAAGAAAACACTTGAATCATCATTTTGAACAATTTAATTTGCTCTAAGTTAATGTGATAGTCAATGCGCACTTGTTGCGCATTCGCTTCCAGTTTATTAGATGGTTTATTGAAAATATCGAATATCTAAAGTATATTATACCTATATCCTGACTCACGAACGAAATCATATTTTTTATGTGGGCATTACTAATAATATACAACGTAGGATGTCTGAGCATAAAAAAGCAACATTTAAAACACATGTTGGTCATTATAATATAAAGAAATTGGTTTATTTTGAAACTCATAGTGATGTGCGTATCGCTATAAAACGAGAAAAGACCATCAAAAAATGGAAACAACAATGGATAACAAATCTCATTACAGATCAGAATCCCGATTGGCAAGATTTGAGTAAAGAATGGGATCTTTCTAAGTACACTTCGGACTAGAAAGAAAACGAATGCGCAACAAGTGCACATTGACTATTTAAAGCAAATAAGAGTCCTCGCGCATGCATTGCAAGAAAGATTCAAAACTTAAAAGAGTTTTAAAGAACTCTAGAAATAATATTTAACCGAATGCGCATCAAGTGCGCATTGATATTTTTATGAATATGAGTGATCCATACGTAAAAGAAGATATACACAACGGGATTTCAACCATCACGTTTTTTCATCCTGCGCATAATAGTTTGCCAGGAGATATTCTAGCAAAATTAACAGCGACCATCACAGGAGCTGGTGAGAATGATGCTGTAAAAGTAATTATCCTAAAAAGTGGCGGTGATCGTACGTTTTGTGCAGGTGCAAGTTTTAAGGAATTGATCAATATTAATGATGCAGAGACGGGACGCGTTTTCTTTTCTGGATTTGCAAATGTCATTAATGCCATGCGCACATGTCCTAAATTTATTATAGGAAGAGTACAGGGGAAGACTGTAGGCGGCGGTGTAGGTGTTGCAAGTGCAACAGATTACTGTATGGCAAGTAAATTTGCAAGTATCAAGCTTAGCGAACTCAATGTAGGGATCGGTCCTTTTGTGGTAGGTCCTGCGGTAGAGCGTAAATTAGGTCTTACAGGAATGTCACAAATAGCTATTGATGCCAATACGTTTTATGATGCCGAGTGGGCAAGACAAAAAGGATTATACGCACAGGTATATGATAGCACAGAAGCACTAGATGAAGCAGTACAAGCATTTGCAGAAAATCTATGTACCTATAATCCTGAAGCTATGCGAGAAATGAAAACCATCCTCTGGAAAGGGACAGAAGATTGGGATACACTTCTAGCAGAAAGAGCCGCAATTTCTGGACGTCTTGTACTAAGTAATTTTACAAAAGAAACATTAAAACGTTTCAAATAGATCAATCTATTTCTATAATACTTTTAATAGGGATGGTGATTCCTTTTTTAAGGATGATGTCATTCTTTGTGACACCCCATATAGTAGTATATATAAAGATGACTCTGTTTAGAGAATCTTTAAAATAGATACGAACTTTGTTTTGTACAACATTACCTAAAAGCATGCCTCTATTAATAGAGTATAAGCGTAGTTCTTTTTCTTGACGAGTCTTTATAACGTCTTCTTTGGTAAACTTGAGAGCGTATAAAAACTCCTTTTTAGTGGAATGGATTTTTCCTGTAATTTCCATGAGGGGGAATCGTTTTAAGTTGGGTGAGTAATAATAACGAAAATACTTGCGTGATTATGTTATTTTTTGGTAATATTTAACAATTATTATTAACAGGAGTGTTAAAAACTTTATAATTATTTAAGTGTATTCAACTACGTATAAGTAATTTATAAAAACATCTAAGATCATGATATATAGTTTTAAAGGACATATTCCCGTAGTACATCCATCTAGTTTTGTACACCCATTAGCTGCTGTAACAGGTAATGTTATTATAGGGAAGAACTGCTATGTTGGACCCGGAGCTGCTATACGTGGAGATTGGGGGGAGATTATACTAGAAGATGGAGTCAATGTACAGGAAAACTGTACCGTACATATGTTTCCAGGAAAATCAATACGCTTTCGCGAAAGCGCACACGTAGGTCATGGAGCCGTGATACACGGAGCTAACTTAGGTCGTAACTGCCTCATTGGAATGAATAGTGTGATTATGGATGATACCGTAATAGGCGATGAGTGTATTGTTGGTGCTATGGCTTTTGTAAAAGCAGAAACGGTCATTCCTAATCGAAGCCTTGTTGTGGGAAATCCCGCAAAAGTTATAAAAGAAGTGAGCGATGAGATGATTGCTTGGAAAACAGCAGGGACAAAATTGTACCAACAACTCCCCACGGATTGCCATGAGTCATTAAGAGAAGTAGCACCTTTGAGAGAGATTCCTGAAAACCGACCTGAGCAAGAAGATTTTTATAAAACACTTCAAGAATTTAAGGGTACTTGACTTAGATTCTTAACCTTTATCTGGTCAATTTAATTTGACTGCTATATTAACACTTGTAAGATTTTGCGTTAATTTATTGGTAATTAAGTGTTAATTAGCTCAACCTTTTCAAAAAATGGCGTCTAAAGAGTATAAAGGAATTATTAACTCTTAAAGACAGAAATTATGAAAAAGTTATTGAAAATATTTCGAAAAAAGGTGAAAGAATTACCCAGTTATTTACAGGATTTAGCAGATGGTGCTAGTTACGCCATTCATAGATAAAATACTTTAATAATAAAACAACACTAAAGTATTAATCATGATAGTAGCTATTTAAAAGTGATACTAACGCGCTA
>JBLHOX010000352.1:0-3915 GCA_047623725.1 Dokdonia sp.
TTACCCATTTTTTGTGTTCTAAAAACCATTTAGAACGAATAGATGGAAATCCTTTAGTTAAAAAAGCTGCAACAAATGGGTGCGCGTGTAGCGTCACTTTGCTGTTACCACTTTTAAGAATTTTATCGAGTTTACCTTCTAATTTTTGCACCATTACAATAGGCGCTTCTATCTCTCCGTTAGACCCATTTGGATCTATTTCACGGGTTTTAATATTCATTTCTGGTCGTACTCGTTGCCTTGTTATTTGGATTAAACCAAATTTACTAGGCGGTAATATTTTGTGTTTTGCGCGATCGTCTTTCATCTCATCTTTAAGATGATTAAAGAGTTTTCTACGATTGTCTGCATTGTTCATGTCTATAAAATCGACAACAATAATTCCTCCCATATCTCGGAGGCTTAACTGTCGTGCCATTTCTGAAGCGGCGATCATATTTACTTCCAGCGCGGTGTCTTCTTGACTCTTTGCTTTGTTTGATCTGTTTCCACTATTTACATCAACTACGTGCAGTGCTTCTGTGTGTTCTATAACAAGATACGCTCCTTTACTCATAGATACGGTTTTCCCGAAAGATGTTTTAATCTGTCGTTCTACGCCGAATTTTTCGAAAATTGGAGTTGGATTCTTGTATAGTTTTACGATACTCTCTTTTTTGGGAGCGATCTCGTTTACGTATTCTTTGATTTGATAATAAAGCGTCTCATCATCTACTGTTATTCCTGTAAAAGAATCATTAAAGATATCTCTTAATATAGAAGATGCTCGGTTCATTTCCCCAAACACTTTACTAGGGTGATGTGCGCCTTGAATTTTTTCACTCATGGTAGCCCATTTGTCTACCAAATTTTGCAGGTCTTTGTCTAGTTCGGCGACCTTTACTCCTTGTGCAACTGTGCGTACTATCACACCAAACCCTTTAGGACGAATGCTTTGTACTAATCGTTTAAGACGCGCTTTCTCTTCTTTGCTTTCTATCTTTTGTGAGATAGAAATTCTATCAGAAAAAGGCACGAGAACAATATATCTACCAGCTATAGAAAGCTCACTGCTTATTCTAGGGCCTTTTGTAGAAATAGGTTCTTTGGCGATTTGTACCAGTACACTTTGTTTTTGTTTTAAGACATCAACAATTTTACCGTTTTTGTCTATATCCTTTTCAAAAGGGAAGTTGTTTAAAGAATAATCTTTAAATTTACCTGCGCTTATGCGCTTTATGTAACTTAGAAGTGTCGGGAGTTTTGGACCTAAATCATGATAATGCAAAAAAGCATCTTTCTCATACCCTACATTAACAAATGCAGCATTTAATCCAGAAACTGTTTTTCTAATATTTGCAATATAAATATCACCAACATTAAATTTATTTCCGTCTTCTTCTTTGTGAAGTTCTATAAGTCTTCCATCTTTTAATAAGGCAAAATCAACTGCCGAGGAACTAGATCTTATAATTAATTCTTTATTCACTCTTTAGTAATTTTCATTCATGATGCTAGGCATCACAAATTGATTATACAATAATTTATCACAGGGATAATAACGTATAACTATGTATACAAAATGTAATAAATACGGTGTAACTTGAATGCCTCAAGGTTTAAGGCTTTTTATGTTACGATGTCAAAGAACTATGAATCATACATACTAATAATAACATCTAGAAAAAAAGTACCTAAGAAAAACAATCACTTTTTGTTATAGTAACAGCATAGGTATACCTATGTAAAACTAAGTGAAGTCATTTTATGCACGTCTATTTACAAATCTAAATAAGCTAGATTATTAGCGATGTATATATAATTCAAAAGAAAAAGTAGTCTAAGACTACTTTTTCTTTTTGTGACGGTTTGCTCTACGTCTTTTTTTACGTTTGTGCGTTGCTACCTTGTGTCTTTTCCTTTTTTTACCACTTGGCATAAAATGATTCTTTTTATTAGGTTACTTAATAATATTTATACTGCAACGTTCGTCTTTACACCTTCTACAAATATTTTTGCAGGTTTGAACGCAGGTATGTTGTGCGCTGGAATTTTGATAGTCGTATTCTTAGAAATGTTTCTACCAGTTTTCTCAGCTCTTGTTTTGATAATAAAGCTACCAAATCCTCTTAAATAAACATTATCGCCTCCCTCTAAAGAAGTTTTAACTTCACTCATGAACGATTCGATAGTTGCTTGTACGTCATTCTTTTCGATACCTAATTTCTCGGATACCTTTGCTACAATATCAGCTTTTGTCATTTTAATAATTGTTTAGGGGTTAAAATTTTCAAGTTCGCAAATATAAGCATTAAAAATTCAAACATTCAAGCATAATCTTTTAAAATATAAGAAGATAAGTATATAAATTAGCAAAAACCTTTATTTTCCATTGAATTTATCTAAAAAACTTATACCGTGGTACATAGAAAACAAGCGCGAAATGCCTTGGAGAGAGACCACAGATCCTTATCGCATTTGGCTATCAGAAATTATTCTTCAACAGACTAGAGTAGCACAAGGTTTGCCCTATTATTTGAAATTTACAGAGGCATTTCCAACCGTAAAAGATCTAGCAAATGCTTCTGAAGAAGAAGTCTTAAAATTATGGCAAGGATTAGGCTATTATTCTCGTGGCAGAAATCTGCACGCTGCCGCAAAGTACATTGTAGAAGATTGCAAAGGCGTATTCCCAAATACGTATAAAGAGTTATTAAAATTAAAAGGTGTTGGCGACTATACGGCTAGTGCTATTGCTAGTATTAGTTTTAATGAACCTACTGCTGTAGTAGATGGCAATGTGTATCGAGTTTTATCTCGCGTTTTTGGCATTGACACGCCTATTAATAGCACACAAGGCATTAAAGAGTTTAAGGAACTTGCTCAAGAGCTTATTGACAAAGAGCAACCTGCAGACTTCAACCAGGCCATCATGGAGTTTGGAGCGATACAATGCAAGCCTCAAAACCCTTATTGTTTACATTGTATTTTTAACGACTCTTGTGTGGCATTACAAAAAAATAGCATCAGTACGCTTCCTGTAAAGCTCAAGAAAACAAAAGTTAAAAATCGTTATTTACATTATTTGGTATTCAGGTCTTCAGATCAAAAAACAAGTATAGAACGTCGCACAGGAAAAGGGATTTGGCAAGGATTATATCAATTTCCATTAGCTGAAGGGGAGTTTGAAAGTGACCGCTTTCGCGAAAGCGAACTCTTCCTTGAAAAAACAGCTTCTTACACTATAAAAAATGTATCTCAGTATAACGAAAAACCCATTATACACAAACTGTCTCACCAGCATTTGCATACCACGTTTTGGGTTATTGATGTAGAAAAATTAGATGAAAATGCTATAGAAATTGAGACGCTAAAATCCTATCCGGTTCCTGTACTTATCGGGAATTTTATAGATCATTTTTTCTAATCTAGTATCGTTTTAATTTGTTTTCTGTAGGCTGATGGATTCTGGCCAGTAAACGCTTTAAACCTCTTATTAAAATGCGAAAAGTTATTAAACCCACTCTCATAACATACTTCTGTAATGCTTATAGCATTCTCAGAAAGTAACTTAGATGCGTGCACCAAACGATACTCATTTACAAATTGTGTAAATGTCTTATTGGTGATTTTTTTAAAATAACGACAAAAAGATGGAACGGTCATATGTGTTAGCGCCGCGATCTCTTCTAAGGGGATTTCTTCCTTAAAATGGGTCTTCACATGGTTAAAAATCAAGTTAATTCGGTCATTGTCATTTACATTAGATAATAAGGCAAACCCCTCTGCATTCAGAATTCTAAACTCTTTTGTAGTCGCTAGTCTATTAAGAATAGTCAGAAAAGATACCAAGCGCTCAAAATCAGTTTTTTGATCCATTTCCTCCATGAGAGCCCCTACTTCTGTCTTGGTATTTCTGGAAAATACGATTCCTCG
>JBLHOX010000353.1:0-3915 GCA_047623725.1 Dokdonia sp.
TAAATCGAAGGAACGCGTACCCCCAGGCTCATTGGGAAATTTAAAATATTGATGAAGGTAGAGGATTTTCATAGTTTTATAAAATATATTGTGACTAAAGTCTAGACTCTAAAATTGAATCATAAAGTCTACAATATCGATTTGCTATTTGATTCCAGTCAAAATCTTGATTTAACGATAGATTTGCGACATTTTGCACCAAATACGCATAATTGTCAATTACAGACTCTATACCATTAGCTATATCTTCAACATCAAATGCATTGACAGCATATCCAACTTCTCCATCTTTATAAAAGCCATCAAAGCCCTGCCCTCTAGTATAAACAATAGGTAAACCTTGAGTAAGGGCTTCAGCATAAGATAGACCAAATGTCTCATGTATTGAAGGCATTACAAAAATATCTGCTGTGCTATATGCTTTACAGAGATCTTCTTTTTGTTTGTAATCAACTAGAAAGATGTAATCTTTTCCTAAAGCCTCTTTTTCTAATAACTCAATATAGGTCTCAGAAACTAAACGGTTTGGTAAAGATCGCCCAATCGCAGTGAGCATTATATTATAGCCTTTGCTTTTAAGCACGTCAATTGCTTTTATCAAACGCAAGAGATTCTTATTATTCTTATAGCCCCCTGCAAAAACTATGTTAATGGGTTTCTTTAATATTTTACGAACCAACTTTCTATTTTGCAAATAATATGAATCAAGACCATTAGGAATAACTCTTATTTTTCCTTCTATCTTCTCTGAAACAGCTTTTTTAAAGTGAATTTCTAAACAATTCTTCTTGTACTGCGGCGATATAAACACTACCTCTTTCGCATTTAATAATATTGAATAAAAGTACTCTCGCTTCCACCACATATATTTAAAATAGGTATTAATGTCTGTATTCCTAACAGAAACGATATATGGTTTATTAAATCTTTTTGAAACTTCAAAAGCAACTGCACCAGTCATACATAAGGTACCCGTATGTACTATTGAAATATCTTCCAGATCAACCAAGCTCTCTAAATCTTTTACTACTCCTGAGATTTTACTATCATATAAATAACGATGATACCATCTTTGAGAAGTAGAATATATGATTTTAGAACCTGCAGTTTTAAAATCAAAATCATGATTACCCACGCGATTTTGAACTCTCGGATTTACTGGAACAAAAACAGTTTGCTTAACCCCTAAATTATCTAAATGTTGATATAGGTTCCTGTACACTTCAGTCCCACCAAAATCATTTGATATATGTAATACATGTAGCATAATTATTTAATTTTTAAAAATTTACCGCTATCATCTAAAAATCCCTTCGTAGATGGTATTGAATACATAGTAATACCACGATCAGCTAATTGCAAGTATAAGTCTAAAATATACTTAGCATCTATCATCCGTATACTTAAGTTTGATATTTTAGTATGTTTAAATTGAATACTTTCAATATATTTAATAATATTATTCTTGCGGCTTTTTCTTGCAAAATCGTGTGATAAGTAACAATGTGTTCTAACGTTTCCTTCATAATCCCTGTATTTATATACAACCTCTTTTTTAAAGAACATTTGAAAATACATATACTTTGTACGCAATATACTTTCAGTACAATGAATCATTGTTCCTAAGTATTGAGCTGACAAACCAAATGCAAATACCAGAGCTGGAGCTTGACTCATCTTGTAATATGGTGAATACTCGTCCCAAGCTGTCAAAGAATGGTGATGTTCAAGAACGAAATAATCTGCTAACCTTCCGTAAGCACAAACAGATTGCTGAATATTTATACTTCGCTTAACACCCGGGTGTTTTCTAAAAACTTCTGTCAAATAGCCCGCCCCTGATGGTGTATATCTAACGTCAAAGTCAACTTTATCATCAACCTTTATTATATTCTCAAATTTTGGAAATGCAGGCATCATCAATGTTCCCTCCTCTCCTATCTCTTGAATTACTCTAGTAATTAATTCCTCGGCTGTCCCGACGTAATTATAGAACTCTGTCATTGAGCTATGAATAAAAACTATCGAGCCTTTTTTCATCCCCATAGTCCTCATTACTTCAATTATATCATTAGTAGTATACTTTTTTTTGTAAAAAACTCTCAATAACTTTCGTTTCTTTTTCTTCTTAAGAGCCTCAAAATTTTCAATACCCAATGCTTTTTTTACTTTCTGCCCCTTCTCGAACAAGAATTTATAAATTTGTGTTTTCATGATTTTGTGACTCCTATTAATTTAATATCCATGTCATTTTTGAGTGGTACAATTAAATTATCTCTTTTATTATCCCCGCTTAATAAATCCAAATTATCAACAATTCCATCTTCTCTAAACCTGTTAAGTAAAAGTCATCTAATTTTTTTAATGACTTAAATTTTGAAAATGTAGCAGCAGCATTCTTAGTAGAAAGTACAAGGCTTCTTTTTAGTGTTTATAAATTTCATAAGCTACTGCAGCATCGCTAAACAAGCTTGCTGTAAGCATATCCTACTTTGTTTTCTCTCTTGTTAGCTAATATAAAATCTTTAAATAGATTTTTATTTGCACATACTTTTTTTTTAAAGTGCTTTGTAGATTCATCACGGTTTAACAAGCAATTGAGAATAGTATAGCTAGCGAGATTAAGATTATAATTAACACCTCAAAAACGTTTACAGAAAAGTAAAATCTTATTTAAAAAAAATATACATCAATTTTGTTGATAAATTGACAAGTATTTTGGTACAATAGCACTCCATGAATATTCTTTAGCATACTCCTTAGAATTTCTACTTAACTGTTCGATCAAATAAGGGGTAACTACAAGATTTTCTAAAATTTCTGTAAACTTAACTGTAAACTCTAAGGTGTTACAAGGGTCTATAAAATAGCCTTGCTTTCCCTCTGTTACTAGTCCATCTACTCCGGTATTAGTTGAAGCAATTATAGGCAGACCTGACGCCATTGCTTCAAAGTAGACCCTACCTAAGGTTTCAGGAAAACTAGGCATAACAAAAAGATTGTAGTCTTGGAAAACACTCGGTAATTTATCATTATTAATAAAGCCCTTTAGTGATACCTTCTCTTGCAAACCTAATTCATTAATTAATTTTTCTAGATTATCTTTCTCAGGACCGTCTCCGTAAATATCAAAAATAAAATCATGCTTAAAAGAACTTAATGCTCTAATAACCATATCTACGTTTTTTAATTTAATCAGACGAGATACTGTTATGAGCTTGAAAGGCAATGAAAACGGCCTAGCTTTAGTATTCTCTGCAAAAAAAGACTCGTCTATTCCATGGGGGATCAAACTAATTTTTTTGTTAGTTAGCTCCTTAGCATCCTTAACTTGCCTTGGACTAATTGCAATCAGCGCTGCAGCCGCATTTAAATTATCCTGTATTCTTGTGTCAGAAAATCCACCTATCCCTCTCAAAGTAACAACATAAGGAATATTATACTTGACACTAATTTTTTTAGCAATAAAAGCGCAGCTATCTGTACTTTGAGCGTGGAGTATAGTCGGTTTAAATTCTTCTATTAGCTTTTTAATTCTTTTTCTATAAATAAACATACTAACACTGATTAATAGGTTTCTAAAAAAGACTTTTTTAGGTAAGATTAAAATAGGAAAAAGCGTAATTAGCCTACCACGTAGATCTATTTTGTCTTCTTTTTTAAGGCCATAATACGATTCCCATTTTGACGATAGTCTAGCTAAGCTCTTATTTGCATCAGGAAAAGTAAATAAATATTCAAATAGAATATTATGATCGACTTGTTTTATTTTTTCTTCTGTTACTAGGACAATATCGTTTTCTCTTTTCTTATTCTCGATTGCTGCTACTGGAAGCATACCTGTTATGACTAAGACTTTGTCCATATCTTTTTATTTTGACGAAAATTCAACTCCTGTTCTATCTCTAGTTCCAT
>JBLHOX010000354.1:0-3827 GCA_047623725.1 Dokdonia sp.
ACAGTGATAAGATCATAAGTTTTTAGCTTATCAAAGTCAGATATTATTGCTTCTATAGGATTTTGAGCAATAGATAAAAAAGAAAAAAGAATTGGAATAATAAATAAAAATGATTTCATAATGCTATTTTTTTTAAGGACTTCGCTTTTTAGGATATGTTACAGTATTCTATTTATAAGAATGGAATAAGTTACTCATTCTTAAATACCACCCTTTTCTGAACGACAATAAGCACCTAAAAGTTACTTCTCTTAGTGCCCAGCTACCTGAATTCCAATCTCGTGATAACAATTAAATATATGTATTTCACATCTGTAAATAAAAAGTTCTCCAATGTATAAACACGACTTAAGAGTTCCTGAAAAGCAAGCAAAAATTCACAATACTCTTCCTACTTACTTTTTGAAACATAGACTAAAAATAAAACTATAATAAAGAATTGATCTAAGATTTTTAAGCTCTATTCATTGCAAATGTGCTTAGGTCAGGCAAAAAATTTAAGAATCGCACTTGTGTGCTGTGCATACATTGTATAAGTACACTTTTATACACCTATATGATAAAAAAAATCTAAAATAAAGAATAACTACTCATTGCGTAGCTTAATGCCTATTTCCTTTCCAAGTACCACCATACAAGTAATCTGGTAAAGATTGCTTTTTCTCAGTACAAGATTTACAGCAAAAGAGCCACTGTCTATTTGCTGTAATCTGTATCCTATACATAACATAGTCTTCTTGCTGACAAATAGCACAAATCTTTGTTTTCACAATTAGATTTTCTCTACTGCTTCTCTATTTCCTATCATCCAAAAATCGAGGTGTTTCTTAACCAGATCTGCGTTTTTTACTTTTACATAAACCTCATCACCTAAGGTATAGGTGTTTTTAGTTTTACGTCCTATTACAGCAAATTCTTCTTCTACATATTCATAGCTATCATCATTTAAATCTCCTAAACGAATCATTCCCTCGCACTTATTAGAAATAATTTCCACGTAAATACCCCAATCAGTAACACCAGAGATAACCCCAAGAAATTCTTCATCAGCATGATTCTTCATGAATTTTACTTGCATGTATTTAATGGAATCTCGTTCTGCTTTTGAAGAAAGAATTTCCATTTCTGAAGAGTGCCCACATTTCTCTTCATAGAGGTCTTCACTAGCTGTTTTACCACCATCTAAATAATGCTGTAACAATCTATGAACCATTACATCAGGATAACGTCGTATAGGACTGGTAAAGTGAGAGTAATAATCAAATGCTAGACCGTAATGCCCTATATTATTAGTGGAATAAACCGCTTTCGACATCGTTCTGATCGCCAGCGTATCTACCATATTTTGTTCTTTGTTACCTTTAACATCACTTAATAATTTGTTGAGTGATTTAGTAATTGTTTTTTTATCCCTAAGTTCTAATTTATGACCAAATTTCACGACAATCCCAGCAAGAGCAGTGAGCTTTTCATCATTAGGCTCATCGTGAATCCTGTATATAAAGGTCTTTTTTGGTTGTTGTTTTCCTATAAATCCGGCTACTTTTCTATTGGCTAATAACATGAATTCTTCAATCAATTTATTAGCGTCTTTAGATGTTTTAAAATAGACTCCAACTGGCTCAGCATTTTCGTTGAGATCAAATTTCACTTCGCTTTTATCAAAACTCAAAGCACCTTGTTCCATTCGTTGTGCACGCATTATTACCGCTAATTCTTGTAATTTTAAAGTAGCGACAACAATTTCGGGTTGTATGGTAGTTTCTTTCTTAGTTAAAGAAATTTCACAAGGAATAATTCCTTGACCTGTTTCTATAATATGCTGCGCTTCTTCATAAGCAAAACGTTGATCTGAATTGATTACCGTACGACCAAACCATTCCTTAAGAATGTTACAATCATGGTCCATTTCAAAAACTGCAGAAAAGCATAATTTGTCTTCGTTTGCATTTAAGGAACAAACTCCATTAGACAGCACTTCTGGTAGCATAGGAACTACACGGTCTACTAAGTAAACCGACGTTGCTCTTTCATAAGCTTCATCGTCCAGTACGGTACCTTCCTTGAGGTAATGAGAAACATCTGCAATGTGAATACCTATTTCGTAATTTCCATTTGGAAGTACTTCAAAAGACAGCGCATCATCAAAATCTTTAGCATCAGCCGGGTCAATAGTATAGGTTAGTGTACCACGCATGTCCCGACGTTTTCCTATTTCTTCTAAGGAGATAGTCTTATCTAGCTTTTCTGTATACTCTTCTACTTCCACAGGAAATTCATATGGAAGACCGTATTGTGCGAGAATAGCATGAATTTCTGTATTGTGATCGCCGGGCTCGCCCAAAATATCTTTAACACGGCCATTAGGAGAATCTTGTTTCTCGTTCCATTCCAAAAGCTCTACAAGCACCACTTGGCCGTCCTTAGCTCCATTGATTTCTCTACCTGGAATGAAAAAGTCCGTTTGAATTTTTGCATCTGTAATTTTTACAAATGCAAACTTTTCATGTACTTGAATTTCTCCTACAAATTCAGTCTTCTTACGTTTTATAACACGTGTAATCTCACCTTCAGGTTGGGAACCTCTTTTTCTCTTATAAACATATACTTCTACTTCATCTCCATTAAGAGCTTTCCCTAAAGAACGCTTTGGAATCATTATATCTTCTTCCAACTCTTCGGTAATAACATAACCAGTACCGCGGGTGCTGACATCAATTCTTCCGATATAATAGTCTCTACCTTTTATAATTTTAAATTTACCACGATCTGTCTCTTCAATTTTACCCTTGGACTTAAGCTGATGAAGTTGTTTTATAACATGATTTCGACCACTTGAATCTGTAATGCTTAGATGCGAGCAAATTTGTTTGTAATTGTAGGTTTTATTTGGGTCCTGTTTAATGGTATCCAGTACCGATTGACTCAAATCCGAAAACTTCGTATTTGAGGTGTTTTTATTATTTTTATTCATATTACTTACAAAGTTAGTCATTTAGATTTGCTGACTATTAAATACTTGTGAAAACCAATAAAATTAAAGCTAAGTTAACCTTCATTAACATTAAATTAAGAAAAAAACTTATCTTTGCTTTAATTTTTACTAAAATTTACTCTAGATACATATGCGTTTCAAAAAACCATTGGCTTCTACATTGCTTTTTGCAGCAATTTTTATCATTGGCATTCTTGTGCTGTATATTCTTGTTTCAGAGGCTCTAGAAACTGACATCAATACAATTGACAACAGGAACGTTTTTAGACTATCCAAAGCGTAAAATAATATAGTAAGGTTATAAAAAGACATTTCATTTTTGTTATGTAATAAATCCTTGTCCTTCACCACTATTAATAATATAAAGGAGCGGCAATATCTCACACTTTATTGTTAGATAAGCCACCTATATAATAGATTTATTAAAAGGTCTCTAATCACTTTTTTTTATAAATCAGGTAGTCTTTTTACAATATAATAGGTGCATTATCTATACTGCTATCAACTTATTATTTTCTACCTTTTGATATCCCCGTGCTTCTATAATTAACTTATAAATTAAATAAAGACCTGTTATTAAAAAGGGTACTGGTATGTCTGATTTTTACGGTTATCAACACCTATAAACAATATCATTATTTTCTTTTTAAAATTTAAATCAAATTGATGATGATGATGTAGTGTTAATAGCGGTATAACTTTTTGCACTATAATTAGGTATTTGACAACTCATGAACTTATATACAGTTATACACATGTTATCTTCATGTTAACTCATTGTAAAGTAAAATAATACTGGTTTTAAAACCTGGTTGTTCACATTTGTTGACAA
>JBLHOX010000355.1:0-3824 GCA_047623725.1 Dokdonia sp.
AAGTAATGACGCTGGAAGTGTGATGTACGGTAAAGAAGAACTTGATGTTACCGATAGCGTTTTAGAATACCTTAACGCATCTTATAAAGGAGCTAAAGAATAATCTATAAACACGAATACAAAAAAAGGGCGATGAATATTTCATTGCCCTTTTTTGCGTCAATTTTTTACAAGTAAAAAACAGCATAATTTTTAGAATACCTATATGAAAATAATGGGATACTCAAATTAATTCTGAATTTTTAGGAATGATTTTCTAGTGATTAGATAATAACCATACACCAAAAATAACGACAATAAAATACCCAACAATTGTAAATGCGCCAGTATAATCTTTTGCAATACGTTGTCCAAATAAAAGCATTAATAATGTAATCGCAGCAGTGATAGATCCGTATAATGCTATGGTAACATTATCGTGTATAGCAAGCTGATAAATACCTATTCCTGCGAGTAGAGATGTAAGCAAATCAAGCACGACTAAAACACCTACCAAAAGCGGTACCATACGTCCTAAAAAAGTATCTTTAAAATGACCGTTTAACCAACCTACTTGACCTTTCCAATCAAATACTTTATCCAATCCAGATTGTAAAAAAGTAATGATGATAAACAGTAGAATTAAAATCTCTGTAATATTAAGTAGTAAAAAGTCCATATATTGTGTTTTAAGTTGCTAAATTTATTTTTAGACAATACTAAAAATAATATAATACTCTGATTAGATCATTACTTACGATGAAGTAATCGTGTTAATTTGATAGAAAGGTCTGATAAAATAATACGCGCGTTTCCGTTGCGTTCTATGTGATAAGATGCATCTTGAAGCTCAGAAACGATGTCCATGATGTTATTTCCGTGTACAAAAGGAGCAAATTTACTAAGGTCAAAACCCGTCTTTGGCTCTAGGTAAACCAACGCATCTGTTTTGTAATTTAAAAGCATCGCTTGACGGAAAAATTGCACACAATAATTTAGGAAATTTTTCTGTGTTTCACGACCCGTTTTTGCAATCGTTTCACTCCAGTTTAATAACTCAATTACGGCCTCTTTTTTACCCTTTGCCAAGAAGGCTGTACGCACCCATGTGATAAACCATTTTTCAAATTGAATATCATCACCATCTTGATGTAATAGGTGCAATGCTGTATTATAATCTCCTTGTGATTGATGTGCTATTTTTTGCGCTTCTTTTGCATCACATTGTTGTCTTGTGATGAGGGCATTTGCAAGATGTGTTTCACTAATCCCAGGAAAATGCAAAACCTGACATCTGGACTTAATCGTATCTATGATCTGATCTTCATTTTCTGTGATAAGAATAAATAGCGTTTTTGCTGGAGGCTCTTCTATAAGTTTTAAAAGCTTATTTGCCGCAGCCGTATTCATCTTTTCTGCCATCCATATAATCATCACTTTGTAGCCACCTTCATACGCTTTTAGAATGAGTGATTTATTAATATCTATAGCCTCATCTACCCCTATTTGACCTTGTTTTTTTTCTATGTCAATGTGTTTATGCCACTCAAACAGATCTCCATAAGGGTTTTCCTTAATAAAAGATCGCCACTCTGCGGCAAAGTGACTTGATAAAGGACGACTTTTTATGGAGCTAGTGGTTGCTACCGGGTATGCAAAATGCAAATCTGGATGTGCTAGTTGTTCAAATTTAAGATTACAAGACGCATTCCCTTGCGTGTTTTCGCCTTGCATATTATTACATAAAATATATTGAGCATACGCAATAGCCATAGGTAAAGTACCCGAACCTGTTTTACCAACAAAGAGTTGCGCATGAGCAATACGACCTGCATCCACACTTGTAGTAAGGTGACTTTTAATAAAATCTTGACCGATAACGTTTTCGAAAAGCATAGTACGCCAAATATAAAAGAATTGTAATGTAAATAAACGCTCTAACTGCTATATTTGCTAGTAAACTACCTTGGGGCAAGCCCACGAGGTAGTTTAAGAAAAAAACCATTTGATTTCGAGGCAAGCCTCGGAGCTTTTAAATCTCGATTATCGAGTAAAATTAATGAATAATGAAGACAGTAGATCACTTCAATTTTGAAAATAAAAAAGCATTAATCCGTGTAGACTTTAATGTACCGTTAGATGACCAAGGTCAAGTAACCGATACCACAAGGATTGAAGCGGCAAAACCTACCATTTTAAAAATATTAGAAGACGGAGGGTCGGCTATTTTAATGTCACACTTAGGGAGACCTAAAGCACAGGAAGATGAGTTTTCCATGAAACACATTTGCCGCAAGGTTTCTGAAATCATTGGTGTAGAAGTTATTTATGTAGCCAATTGTGTTGGAGATGAAGCTACGCAAGCGGCTGCAAACCTTGAAATGGGACAGATTTTATTGCTTGAAAATTTAAGATATCACAATGAGGAGAAAGAAGGTGATGTCGCTTTCGCGAAAGCGCTATCAGAATTAGGAGATATCTACGTAAATGATGCCTTTGGTACGGCACACAGAGCACATGCATCTACCACGATCATCGCTCAGTTTTTCCCAGAAAACAAATGCTTTGGAAAATTACTTGCTAAAGAAATAGAAAGTTTAAACCGTGTATTGAGCGATAGTGAAAAACCAGTACTTGCCATTTTAGGAGGCGCTAAAGTATCTTCAAAAATCACTGTGATTGAAAATATTCTCGATAAAGTAGATGAGATGATTATAGGTGGAGGAATGGCGTATACATTCATCAAAGCCCAAGGCGGAAGCGTTGGAGATTCTATTTGTGAAGACGATAAAATGGAACTCGCTTTAAATATCTTAAAAGCCGCAAAAGAAAAAAATGTCCTTATTCATCTTCCCGTAGATGTACTTGCTGCCGATGATTTTTCTGAAACAGCAACGACAAAGATAGTAGACATACACGATATTCCAGAAGGTTGGCAAGGACTAGACGCAGGACCTGCATCTCAAGTTATTTTTGATGCTGTGGCGCAAAGAGCAAAAACGATTTTATGGAATGGCCCATTAGGCGTTTTTGAAATGACACCATTTGCTGGAGCCACCATTGCTTTAGGAAATAGTATTGCACAAGCCACCAAAAATGGCGCTTTCTCTCTTGTAGGAGGAGGTGATAGTGTAGCGGCTGTAAAGCAATTTGGTTTTGATACCAAAGTAAGTTATGTCTCTACCGGTGGTGGTGCGATGTTAGAAATGCTAGAAGGAAAAACATTACCTGGTATTGCTGCTATTTTAGAGTAAAACAGCTGCCATTTATTATAAAATTAAAGATAAAAGCTACCTGAATAAGGTGGCTTTTTCTGTCTTTACAGGACTATAGAAGTGACGCTTATGAATAAACACTTATATTTGAAGAACACATCATTCATACGAATTTTGTAATACCCTCGTTGTAAAAACTATGAGATTACTTCAGATATATAGTCTTATTGGATTTTTGTTGGTTTCTGCTTTCGCGAAAGCGCAAGACACCTTATCCTATGAGTCCTTTAAGAAAACAAATAAAGAACGTGTCGATCTTAAAAGAGACACCATTACTATTATAGATTCTATCACCACGACTTCTTTTGTAAATGAAATAGATAGAATAGAGCTTAGAACCATGTCACGAGACTCTATTGTATTTAAACTGGAAGATGAGCCTCTTGCTGCGCGACTTGATTCTCTATGGCGTAGAGAATTGTCCCGAATGGATCTGTATGACACTATAAATAATATGGTTCATGGACTGGACTATAAAGAAGAAGTCTATTTAGATTTACCTACAGATACTTTAAAAAAACGGTTAGCACTCATTAATGAAAGAACCCCTTTTAATGTAGGATATACAGC
>JBLHOX010000356.1:0-3824 GCA_047623725.1 Dokdonia sp.
AACCGCAGATATTATGATAAATACAAATGTCCAATAATAATTAGTCGTATTACTTTATGAAAATAGTTTCTATATTTTTTATATGCTTATTTAGTAATTGCTTGTTTCTGAAAGCTATTGCTCAAAACACACAGGGAGATCCTGCAATAAAAGGAACGTTTGTTTTGGATTCTACTCGTTGGGAATCCAAAGCATACCTCTCTCACATTCCTAGTTTTAATGAGATGTATACCATCTCAAAAGATATGATTATTGCAGAAACCATCATAGATCAGGATGGGAATTTTAAGTTTCCTACTTCCTATTTTCCAGAACAAGAACAGTTGTACCGCATCCATTTTCCAAAAAAAGGAGCTCCTATAGCATCCCTTATTATTGGAGGACCAGAGGAGAATCACTTTTTTGTCATTGCCAGTAAAACCAAAGGGGTTTCTTTACAAGGATATTCCGATCAATTTCCCTTTAGCAAAGTAGCTGTATTACACTCTCCCGCAACGGGCTGGTTAAAACAGGTAGACCTTATGGCTAGTTATGAGGATAGCATACAATATGCGGAATCACAATTAAAAAGAGATTTTATCGCAACTGGGGTTCATGAAAAGTTACGTAATCTCGCAGACACGCTTTCAGAGGCATTGCCTTCTCTATATGCATTATATAGGAGTGACTATAAACGTCACGCTATAGATCATCCTGAATTTTACAAAACGTATCTTAAAAAATGGAAAAAAGAAAAGTCTTCCTACTTTATAATATTCCGTAAAGATTTTCAGCTTCAAAAAGAGATTTCTCCTTTATGGATGTATGGTATCTTAGGGCTCTTCTTCTTTGTTTTAGGTGCCTATTTAACCAAGATATATTTGCAGGGGAAAAGCAAAACTTCAAAAAAACTTCAAGCATTAAGTGTTCAAGAACGTAAAATATTTGATCTTATAAAAGCTGGGCATTCTAACAAACAAATATCAGAACAACATAACATAGGTGTAAGTACAGTGAAGTCTCACGTGAGTAATATCTACGCAAAATTGCATATCAAATCACGTAAAGAAGCCATGGATTTTTAGACCCTACATTCACTATATCTTAGGGTACTCCGTTTGCGTTTTTTCATGCTTTACGTCTCCGGTATGCGCTGTGTTTAGTTTTTCAAAAAGCAATAGGTGTACTTCCTCTCCATCTCTAGTGGCAGGAAAATGTTCTACGCCTTTAGGCACTACAATGATTTCTCCTTCCTGTACAATTTCTGACCATTCTTTATAACCTTCGCTGGAGTTTATACTGAGCTCCGTCGAAGTACGAAAGCGTATTTCTAACACTCCTTTTTGCACATAAAATAACTCATCTTCATTCTTATGACTATGCCATACGAACTCTCCAGAGATTTTAGCTAAAATCACCTGCATATCATCTACCACAGCGATTTGATGAGGGTGCCATTGTTTATCAAATTTGGTGTACTTTTCTTTAATATTAATAGGTTTCATAACAATTATTTGTATGAGTAAGATACATAAACCTATTGTTTAAAACAACGCAATAATCTCTTCTGGGATACGCATTGGTTTTGCTTCTGGCATTTTAAGTAAACACCAATTTGTGACTGCCGTCACGAGTAACTTTTGATCTCTTTTTCGGGTAATCGTTGTATGACGTTCAGAACGAACACCCCCCATTTTTTCTACAAACGTAGTCACCACTAGCACATCACCTTCTAATGCTTCTGCTTTATAGCTAATATGATGATCTAGTACGACCCAAGCCATTTTTTTGATTCCTATACGTTCTTCTGTGAGGTCTTCACCTTTAAAATACGTAGCTGTGGCGTGATTCCAATGTTTTGAAGCAGCGGTTTGTATCCAATCCAGATAGACAACATTGTTCACATGTCCCATGACATCTATGGCAGATGCAGGAACTATAAGATCATATTCAAATGTTTTGAGTGTCAAAATAAAATGAGTTTGGCAATCCAGAAGTAAATTAAAATACCAAAAATATCATTACTTGTTGTAATAAAAGGTCCTGTCGCAATCGCAGGGTCTATTCCTCTTTTATCTAAAAATAAAGGAATAAAAGTCCCTATAATTCCAGCCATAATGATGACTACAAAAAGTGATATAGATATCGCCAAAGCAGCTTTATAATCTCCATACCAAATAGCTGTAAATCCAAACAGAACGATTCCTAAAACCAAACCGTTAAGTGCTGCTAAAAGCATTTCCTTAAGTAGCCTATTACTAATACTTCCTTTTACATCATCATTAGCAAGACCTTGAACAATAATGGCACTAGATTGCACCCCTACATTTCCTGCCATTGCCGCGATAAGTGGCGTATAAAAAAACAACAATGCATACTCCTTTAAAATATCTTCAAAGCCTCCCATAATAGTAGCCGCTCCTACACCTCCAATAAGCCCTAGAAATAGCCAAGGCAAGCGAGCACGTGTAAGTTCAATAATACTATCATCTGCTTCTACTTCTTGTGTAATACCAGCAGCTAGTTGGTAATCTTCCTTTGCTTCATCACGTATAAAATCTACAATATCATCTATCGTAATACGTCCTACCAACTTATTTTCATCATCTACAACAGGAATAGCTTCCAAATCATACTTCTGCATGACTTTGGCAACATCTTCGCCATCATCATGTATATGTACAGAGTCTACTTTGGGTATATATATTTCAGCTATTTTTGTTTTGGTATCTGATGTGGTCAATAAGTCTTTAAGAGACAAACGTCCTAGAAGAACATTTTCTTTTGTGACTACATAAATAGAGTGTACACGGGTTACTTCTTCTGCTTGACGACGCATTTCTCTTACACAACCTGCAACCGTCCACGTTTCTTTTACTTTAATAAGCTCTTTTGCCATCAGACCACCAGCAGAATCCTCGTCATACTGCAACAGCTCTCGGATATCTGCTTTATGGGCCTCATCTTCTATTTGCTCAATAACAGCTTGCTGAATATCCTCATCAAGATATGCAATGGCATCTACCGCATCATCGGTATCCATTTCTTCAATCTCTTCTGCAATCTCTTTAGGCGTTAAGCTATCCAGTAAGCGTTCACGCACATCTTCATCCAGCTCCATAAGAGCTTCAGAAGTCGTCTCACTATCTAGTAAACGCACAAGATATACCGCTTGATCCCAGTTTACCTCATCAAGAATCTCTGCAACATCAGCATGGTGCATATCTTCAAAAAGGTCAAGCAACGTAGCGTCCTGCTCATTGTTGATATGAACTTTTATCTCTTCTAGTAATATGTCTGTAATTTCAAATGACATACCTTTTCTTTTAGGTCGCGACAAATATAGGGAAACCCTATTCTAAATCTGTCGTAATATCTTTAGTCAATGTTATGAATTCTTGAACGGATAATTGTTCTGGGCGTTTGTTTAAAATTTCGCTTTCGCGAAAGCGATCACTTAATTCCAACCCTTTTAAGCTATTTCGCATTGTTTTACGTCGTTGCTGAAATGCCATTTTTACTACTTTATATAGCTGTTGCTCATCACAACCGATGTCTTTATAATTCTCTTTACGTCGTAATCTAAGGACACCACTGTCTACTTTTGGCGGCGGAATAAAAACCGTAGGAGGTACTGTAAAGAGGTACTCTGCATCATAAAAAGCCTGTACAAGTACAGAGAGAATACCAAACGTTTTACTCCCATGCGTTGCACAAATACGCTGTGCTACTTCTTTTTGAAACATCCCTGTAAATTCAGGAATACGCTCTTTATGCTCCAATGTTTTAAATACAATCTGCGTAGATATATTATAAGGGAAGTTTCCTGTGATGGCAAAAGGCGT
>JBLHOX010000357.1:0-3794 GCA_047623725.1 Dokdonia sp.
ACTAACTGTCTCTCCTGCTTTACAAGCTTCCATAATACCATCATATTTCTCTGTATCTGCATTAGTCTGTCCTAAAAGACTCGTTCGTAACATAGGTGTTATAAACTGCCAATACACAAACAATGCATACCACTGAAAGAAATACACCGCTGCTAATTTCCACATCATTTTAGGCATACCCCCTATGGCTTCTGCAGACTCAACAAAGGGACCAAGGGCATCTCCCAATTTTTTTACTGTTTTATTATCTGTGTTCTTCTTAATAGTACGGTATAAGAAGTATAGCCATATCAATGCAATTATTAATATTATAATTACGAAAAGATTGACATTAGCCATTAAATCTGGAATGAGATATCCCAAACCAAAGCCCAATGCAATGGGTAGTGCTAAAATAACC
This sequence comes from Dokdonia sp., assembly GCA_047623725.1. GTDB lineage: Bacteria > Bacteroidota > Bacteroidia > Flavobacteriales > Flavobacteriaceae > Dokdonia. The sequence goes on from JBLHOX010000357.1 coordinate 401, forward strand.
AGTAACACATTGACAATTTGCACTAAAGGATGTGGCGTATCTGCTTGGTAGGTCTTGATCTCTTTTAATTCTTCTTCACTTGGCGGTATCTCTGGTGTTTTCCAAACTGACCACATCACAGTTCCGATGGAGGCAATTGCTCCCAAGAAAAAGGAATAATACACCCATGTTGGTATCGCAGATACTGCTTCTCCACATAGACTTGCAGACTCAGAAGGCGCTACACTAAAGAAGTGTTGGAATATCAAAAGAGAAAAATTAGCAATCGTTATACCTGCACCTACAAAAAGACTTTGCATTTGGTATCCATAAGTAATCTGATCATCATTAAGCTTATCCCCAATGAATGCTCTATATGGCTCCATTGCCGTATTATTTCCAGCATCTAAAATCCAAAGCAAACCTACCGCAAACCATAGACTCGGACTAAAAGGAAACGCAAACAAACACAAACTCCCTAATATCGCTCCAATCATAAAGAAAGGCTTTCGTCTTCCTCCCCATTTTGGAATCCATGTTTTATCACTTATAGCTCCAATAATAGGCTGAATTAACAATCCTGTTACGGGCCCTGCTAAATTGAGTAATGGCAATTCTCCATGATCTGCTCCTAAAAATGAAAAAATAGGGTTTACTGCTGTTTGTTGTAACCCAAAACTAAATTGAATCCCAAAGAACCCAACATTCATATTCCATATTTGCCAGAAAGAGAGTTTTGGTTTTTTAATATTTTTAAACATACTGCATATTTTTAAGAAAGGTAGAGTGCTGGTTATGTCAATATAGTATCAAAATAACGCATATAAATCGTTCCTTTTTTGGTTTGTTTGCGTTAAAAAATAAAAACATAACTCATGCTATGCTTGTCTTTTTTGTCTTAACAAACCAAAAAATAATTCAATTTATTTATGCGCCATCTTAACACTATACTGGTATTATTTACAAATAGTGCATTTTGGTCGTAGTAATATCAGCATTTTTTCTGAAATTCTATCCCAATCTTGAGGAATACCCAACGAAAACGATTTCGTAAATATCACCTATAAACTCATCAAAAAACGGTGTTATTCCTTCAAAAACTGAATATTACGAAGCAATCCAGTATATTTTGTGCGCTTTACTGCAGACTTTTTAAAGATCTCAGAAAACACTTCTTGTGTGATTTCTTCCCAATCTTTCTTGGTATAGGAAAGTAATTTTGGATTGGGGTCAAATAGCGGCTCGCTATGGGATTTACTAAAACGATTCCAAGGACAGACATCCTGACAGACATCACATCCAAAGATCCAGTCGTCAAAAGATCCAGCAACAGCTGTTGGAATGGCTTCTTTTAACTCTATAGTAAAATAACTAATGCATTTACTCCCGTCTACTTTATAGGGCTCTACAATAGCCTGCGTAGGGCAAGCATCAATACAAGCGGTACAACTCCCACAATGATCTGTAACAGGCGTGTCATATTCTAAATCAAGGTCTACAATAAGCTCTGCAATAAAATAAAAAGACCCTGCCTTTTTAGAAAGTACATTACTATGCTTTCCCATCCAACCTAATCCGCTTTTTACAGCCCACGCTTTGTCAAGAACAGGTGCACTATCTACAAATGCGCGACCATGCACATCTCCTATTTCAGATTGGATACTATGGAGTAATTCTTTAAGTTTATCCTTAATGACAAAATGATAATCTCTTCCGTAGGCATATTTTGAAATCTTATAAGAGCCTTCTTCTTGAGTTGCAGTGGGGTAATAATTAAGCAATAGAGAAATCACACTTTTAGAACCTTCTACAAGCTTGGTAGGATCTAATCGTTTATCAAAGTGATTTTCCATATACTGCATCTCGCCATTCATATTATCTTTAAGCCATTTTTCTAAACGCGGTGCTTCTTCTTCTAAAAAACCAGCTTTAGAAATACCACAAGACATAAATCCCAAACGTTTTGCTTCGGCTTTAATAAAAGCGGTATGTTTTGCTCGATTTTCTATCATTTAATTAGCGAGGTATAAATTCTAAAATGGCGTTTTGAGGCTTTAAAGTAATCAAAGGTTTGATTTCTATAGGTGTTTCTTTCTTCTTTATTTTATAGTGTTTTACAATTTCTGTGATAGCGAGTACCATCTCATACATTGCAAAATTATTACCGATGCACATTCTCGGACCTGCTCCAAAAGGAAAATAGGCCTTGTGCTTCATTCCTGCATTATTAGCAAAACGATCTGGATTAAATGCTTCTGGATCTTTCCAAAAATCTTTGTGTTTATGAATTTCTACTATAGAAAAAAGCAAATTGGATTCTTTAGGAATTGTAACACCATCAAACATATCTTCTTCCAGATTCACACGATCTATAAAATATGCTGGTGGATATAGGCGCATAGACTCTTCTATCACCTGTTTTGTGTACTCACATGATTTAATAAAATCTAATGAAGATGTTGTATTCGCTTTCGCGAAAGCGTACTCTTTATAAATCTTCTCTTGTATATCAGGGTGTTTTGCAAGAAGTTGTAATGTAAAAGTAAGCGCATTTGAAGTCGTCTCATGACCCGCGACAAAGAGAATTAAGATTTCGTCCAGCAATTGCGATTCTTCCATGGCTGTCCCATCTTCATAACGAGCGTCTAGTAGCATGTCTAATAAATCCCCTGGTCGGTCGCCACTCTCACGGCGTTGATCTACCAATTTTTTAAGAATTTCTCTCGCCTCTATCGTGAGATTGATATGCTTTTTAATAGGACCTCCATATTTAAAATACAACGCCTTAAAAGGTTGCCTTAATTCTTTTACGAGCATTTGTTGCGCTGCTTCTGTAATATGCTGAAGTCGATTTATAACAGATGCATCTATCTCAGACTTAAACAATGCTTTTGCAACGGTTTGAAATGCAAGATCATTTAGAATAGAAAAAATATCTATCGGAGTGTTAGGCTCTATATGAGCGATCTCTTCTCTAATGACTTCTAATACGGTATCTAGTAATTGTTCTAATTGTTTTTTATGAAATGCCGGTTGGATGAGTCGTCGTTGTTTTTTCCAGAGTTCTCCCTCGGCTGTAAGCAATCCTTTTCCAACGTATTTAGAAAGGTCTTTTGTTTGGATTTTAGATTTTGTATAGTTCCGCTGATTTTTCTGCAATGTATACAGTGCAAATTCAGGGTTTCTAGAAAATATAACGGAATTTTTTGCTCCTAATTTTAAGCGGAAAGTATCTCCTTTTTCTTCAAAATTTTTGTGATGGAAAGGCAATGGATTTTTAACAATCTTATTTGCATTTACAAGAAATTTAAAAAAAGGAACGGTGGGGATTACATTTTCTTTCATCTATTGTTCTTATACCAACTATAACTTAAAATACACCTAATAATTTGTTTCTATCGCACCCATATTTCGA
>JBLHOX010000358.1:0-3788 GCA_047623725.1 Dokdonia sp.
GCAGAGCCATCGAGGTATCAAGCGGAAAAAACTTATTTTTAGTTTTATGAAAACTATCCGTTTTCAAACTTTCCTCTTTGACCCCGAGGTAGAACCTCGAGGAATTCTATAGATTAAACTTGCTTCTACCACTTTGAATTATTTTTCCAGACGTATTTAATACATATGATTTGCCCGCAGAAGTAGACTTTACAAGTTGCTTATTCGTTTCGATTGCTCGCAGTCTTACAATATCATCATATTGCTTTTTACCGTAAAAACTTCCTTTCATAAAGATCTCACTAGAGAGTAATACTAGTAACTCCACATTTTTAGACTCTTCTGCAATATAGTAAGGGAAAAAAGATTCATAACAAATAAAGACAGCGTCTCCTAGTTTATGTATCTCTTTGCTAGTATCAGGAACATTAGGGACAAAAAATAGATCATCAAAATAAGGCTGGATAGAGGGATAAATATATTCGGTATAAGGTACTAACCTATTCTTATTTTTAGAAAAAACCATATCCTTCGACATCATTATAGCTGAATTCACAATAGAATCTTTCCCCTTTACTCCTGTTGTCCCGATTATAATTTTTTTCACGTGATTATTTCTCAATTCTTCCCTGAATTGACGATATACTTTAGTCTTTTCATATCCTTTATTATCTAAACCGCGTAAGGTCATTTCTGGAAGTAATAAATAATCAATTTCATTTTCAGGTATTCCCTTAATAATATCATACGTAAAACGTGCTTTTTGAGACTGCTTTGTAAAATATTCTGTATCTATAGTGGTGACTCGGAGTGGTGTTTTATCATTGGGTTTTTGGTTTTTGATAATCAACAGACCAAACGAAATTACAATGGGAAGGCTGACAGCTAATATCATTATTTTCAGATTGACCTTCTGCTCGACTCTTTTAAGAAAAAGATACCCAAGCAGTAATAACCATAAGCTACCTCCCAGTACCCCTGTAATAGAATACCATTGAACTAAATAGTAAGAATTACCGAGTGCATTTCCAAGCGTTAACCAAGGATAAGAAACGGTTGAACTATTGAGTAAAAATTCGACCCCTAAAAAGAAAGGGAAGAATATAACAGGTGAAGCCTTTGTTATTTTTTGCAACGCATAAAACAGGATGAAAATGACAAGATAGAATGAGAAATAAATACCTAGTGCGTATACTCCATTATCTAATTGTACCATCCAAAATAATGCTCCTGAAAACCAAGCAAACAAGAATAGACTGATATATAATACATACTTCTTAAAGGATAATTTTAGTGACAGAATGTGAAACAACACAACGATGTTTATCACAAAACATAGCCCAAAATAATTCCATCCAACAAATGAGCTTACTATCAATAGCAGCAAAGCGACTATGATATGAAAAGAAGGTAGCTTTAGCAGAATCCTTCAACGCTAAAATAAAAGCGTTTAGAGCACAGTTCAGAGGCGTTAGAAACGTAGAATTCTTCCTTTTTAGATTATCAAATATTTTTGCATAATCCCAAAATCCCACAACTTTTGCACTTGATCCACAAAGAACCTCATCAGGAACGTTTTACAAAGAAATTGAATAGGGTTAAACGGTTCGAAAAATTAAAACAAAAAACCCGATCAAATGATCGGGTTTTTCTGTGGTGCCTCCAGGAATCGAACCAGGGACACATGGATTTTCAGTCCATTGCTCTACCAACTGAGCTAAGGCACCTCGCTAATGCGGATGCAAATATAAAACCTTATTTAAGACTGGACAACAACTTTTTTAGAAAAATTACACATTTTTTATTTTTGCATTTCCAAGCACCTAAAATCAACCATTTAGAGTTCCAAATTGTTAAATAAAACCATTTATTTAAATTTATCGTAAGTAATTGGACAGGATTACGATTAATTATACTTTAGCCTACCAGAATCAAACATATTATGGCAGATCAATATTACGACCCAAAAGATCTTAGAAAATTTGGAAAGATCACAGAATGGAGTGAAGAATTAGGAACAAAATTCTTTGACTATTACGGTAAAGTCTTTGAAGAAGGAGCGCTTACAGCTCGTGAAAAATCTCTTATCGCCCTTGCCGTGGCACACACAGAGCAATGCCCTTATTGTATAGATGCCTACACAAAAGATGGTCTACAAAAAGGAATCACTAAAGAAGAAATGATGGAAGCTGTTCATGTAGGTGCCGCTATAAAAAGTGGAGCTACATTAGTACACGGCGTGATGATGATGAACAAAGTAAACAAATTAGACGGATAGACACTATCTGAAAAAATATATAGATTCACTAGTAATAGTTGAATACGCTTATGGGAGCAACAAAATCACTTAAAAAGAGCGAAAACGAACTAGCAGATGCAAATCGCCAGTTAGAAATACTCTCTAATGGTATTTTTCAAAATGGAGAATTACCCACCTTTGCAAAAAAAATAAAGGAAACAAATCAGTTTCCATTACGTCCTCGCACATTAGAAATCCTACAAATCAATGTAGGATATATGTGTAATCAAGTGTGCGATCACTGTCATGTAGATGCAGGGCCCGATCGTAAAGAAATCATGACGTGGGAAACCATGGAACTATGCCTAGAAGTAATACGTAATACAGGAGCACATACACTTGATCTTACAGGAGGAGCGCCAGAAATGAATCCTCATTTTAGACGTTTTGTAGAAGAAGCTAGTAAGGCAGGTATCAAAGATTTTATTGTACGTAGTAACCTTACTATCATAAGAGCCAATAAGAAATATTACGACTTACCTCAATTCTTCAAAAAACATAACGTCCACGTAATCTCCTCAATGCCACATTGGACCAAAGGAAAGACAGACAAACAACGTGGAGATGGTGTTTTTGATAAATCCATCAAAGCCTTACAAGATCTAAATGCAATAGGATATGGTATGCCAGATAGTGATTTACGACTTGATCTAGTATACAACCCATCGGGAGCTTTTTTACCAGGCGATCAAGCGAGTATGGAAAAAGATTTCAAAAAAGCATTGATGGAAGATTTTGGCATACAGTTTCATGATCTATTTGCCATTACAAACCTTCCTATCGCTCGATTTTTAGATTACTTGATCGCATCAGAGAATTATGAAGATTACATGTATCAACTTGTAGAGGCATACAACCCTATGGCAGTCGCTAATGTTATGTGTATCAATACCATTTCTATAAGTTGGGATGGATGGTTATACGATTGTGATTTTAATCAAATGCTAGGGCTTAAAGTCAATTCAAAGATTAAACATATTTCTAATTACAATGAAGAAATTTTAAACAATCGCGATATTGTTATCTCTCAACATTGCTACGGATGCACCGCTGGCGCAGGTAGTAGTTGTCAAGGAACTGTAGCTTAATACGTGTGAAACAAGAAAAAACTGCCATATTAATATTTGCCCAATCTGCTCAAAAAGAAGCAGCAGATAAGCCATTTAAAAATGCGAAGCAGATTTTTACACAATTAAACAAGCATACGGTATCCATTGTTAAAAAAAGTAAACTCCCCTATTTTAGAATAACAGAAGAAGAGCAAACAGGAATTACTTTTGGAGAACGATTAACAAACGCTATACAATCAATCTATGATAAAGGATATGATCATGTGATTACAATAGGTAATGACACGCCTCATATACAAGTACATCATATTCTTGATACTGCAAAAAAACTAGAAACGCATTCCCTTATTTTAGGACCATCAAAAGATGGTGGTTTCTATCTTATAGGATTGCATAAATCACAGTTTAACCCAGCGCAGTTTTTACAATTACCATGGCAA
>JBLHOX010000359.1:0-3764 GCA_047623725.1 Dokdonia sp.
CAAGGAAAATCGGTTGGATTGAATGCTATACTTGCTTCCTTATTATATAAGAAACACCCCGCTGAGGTAAAATTTGTACTCGTAGATCCTAAAAAAGTAGAACTCACACTCTTTAATAAAATAGAACGCCACTATCTGGCAAAATTACCTGATACCGAAGAAGCTATTATTACCGATAATTCCAAAGTAATTAATACCCTTAATTCACTCTGTATAGAGATGGATGCACGATACGACATGCTTAAAAATGCTTTGTGTCGTAATATAAAAGAGTATAACACAAAGTTTAAAGCACGTAAATTGAACCCTAATGATGGGCATAAGTTTTTACCTTATATCGTATTGGTGGTAGATGAATTTGCAGATTTAATTATGACCTCCGGTAAAGAGGTAGAAACCCCTATCGCTCGTCTTGCACAGCTTGCGCGTGCCATTGGGATTCATCTTATTATCGCCACACAGCGACCTTCTGTAAATGTAATTACAGGAATTATTAAAGCCAATTTCCCTGCGCGTATTGCCTTTAGGGTAACTTCAAAAATTGATAGTCGTACCATTTTAGATACCTCAGGAGCAGATCAATTAATAGGAAGAGGAGATATGTTATACACACAAGGAAATGATGTGGTACGTATCCAATGTGCTTTTGTTGACACGCCTGAGATAGAACGTATTGTAGATTTTATAGGAGGACAAAAAGCCTATCCAGATGCACACTTATTACCAGAGTATGTAGGAGAAGAAAGTGGCACGAGTCTTGATATAGATGCCAGTGATAGGGATAAGCTCTTCCGCGAAGCCGCAGAAGTACTGGTCATAGCACAACAAGGGAGCGCCTCTTTATTACAACGAAAACTCAAACTAGGATACAATAGAGCAGGACGTCTTATAGATCAGCTGGAAGCAGCAGGAATTGTAGGACACTTTGAAGGGAGTAAAGCACGTCAAGTGCTCGTCCCAGATATGGTTGCTCTAGATCAACTTTTAAATAATGAAGGAAATGAATAAGATTCGTATGCGATTTTTAATGAGTATGATATTGATTTTGGGAGGGTACGCTTTCGCGAAAGCGCAATCAGCACAATCATTACTCAAAGAAGTAGACAGCAAAGTAAAGAACTATAAAAATATAGCAATCGACTTCAAATATGCATTGACAAATGAAGCCGAAGGAGTAAATCAAGAAACCAAAGGAAATGTCGTTCTCAAAGGTGATTTATACGCATTGAACCTATTAGGATCCTCACAAATTTTTGATGGATCTAGTATTTATACGATCGTCCCTGAAGATGAAGAGGTTACCGTAAGCGCTATAAGTGATCAAGATGAAAATACGATTACACCCTCTAAAATGCTTTCTTTCTTCAATGATGGATATACTCAAGAAATGGACATTACTCAAAAAGTAAATGGACGTACCATACAGTATGTAAAACTCACACCTATAGATTCTAATAGTGAGGTGAAACATACATTGTTAGGTATTGATACGACCACAAAACATATTTACAGATTAATTATTGTACAGAAAAATGAGACAAAAATTACGATTACAGTAAGTTCATTTAAACCAGATCAGCCACTATCTGCAAATGCATTTGTGTTTGATCAAAGTAAGTACACAGACTATTATATCAATAAAATTTAAAGGAAGTTAACAAAATATAACAACTGCTGTACAGGAGTAATGGAGTAGGTATTGTATTTTTGTTTCCGATTTCCTTATCAATGAAAATACTAGATCGTTATATACTTTTCACGTTTGTGAAAACATTCTTGAGCATCTTTATCATATTGATGTTCATTTTTGTTTTACAAAGTGTCTGGCTCTATATACAAGAGCTTGCAGGACGAGATCTAGATTTCAGCATTATTCTCAAGTTTTTATTATTTGTAACACCTAGTCTTGTTACCCTCGTATTACCACTGTCTATATTACTTACCAGTATTATGACTTTTGGAAACTTTGCAGAAAACTATGAGTTTGCTGCAATGAAATCTACGGGAATCTCTTTACAACGAGCTATGAAAAGTCTCATTGTATTTATTGGCTTCTTAGGTATCACATCCTTTTTATTTGCAAATTATGTAATTCCTGCTTCTCAATATGAGTTTAGAAACCTCCGTAATAATATAGGGAAACTCAAACCAGCTACTTTTATTCGTTCAGGGCAGTTTAATTCGATTGGAGATGATATCAATATACGTGTTGCTAGTAAACATGGAGAGCGAGATCAATTTCTCACCGATGTTATTATACACCAAAAAGAACCAGGACGCATAGGAAACTTTACAGTAATTAAGGCTAAAGAAGGAGAACTCATAAGCTCATTTGATTCACCCACACTTTCCTTAAAGCTATCTGATGGTAATTATTATAGCGAAGTCAATACAAAAGGGGATTATAAGAAAAAGAAAAGAGAACCTTTTGCAAAGAGTTATTTTGAAACCTATACACTTAACATTGACCTAGGAAGTCTAGATGATGTCGATCTTGATAAGAAAGGAATTGATAACTCCTATCAAATGCTTAATGTAACAGAGTTAGACTCTTCTTTACAAATACTGTCTGAAAAGTACTCTAAAAGTAGAACCGATTTTGGAAGAACCTTTGTAAATAAAGCAAATTTTATTCCTATTAAGGATTTTAAATTACCAGAATTAGATACAATACAAGAAGTTCTTCTCGATAATTATAGTCTTAAAGGCAAAGTAGCCATTCTACAATCTGTAAAATCGAATATTAATAATTCGCTTACCACTATAGAAAGAAGAAAGAAAATACATGCCATAGATGTAAAACGACTTAATAAATTTGAGATCGCTATTCATGAGAAGTATGTTCTTGGATTTAGTTGTATTGTACTATTCTTTGTAGGAGCACCACTAGGCGCTATTATACGTAAAGGAGGTCTTGGACTTCCTATTGTAGTGGGGGTTGTGTTATTTCTTACATTTCACTTTATAGGTATTTTTGCAAAAAATAGTGCCGAAGACGGAACAATTTCTGCCTTTACAGCTAGTTGGCTGAGTACCCTTATAACCCTACCCATAGGCATATATCTCACCTATAGAGCGACAACAGACCAAGGAATCATAGACTTAGATCCTGTTCGTTTATTCCTCCAAAAAATCTTTGGCAAAAAAGAAAAAGAAGTTGTAGAAGTCATTGAAGGAAAAGTAGAATATACTTTAACCGAAGAAGAAGAAGCTATATTAGATGCACGATCTGTAAACCAACTCAAAGAAGTTATAAAAAATTACAAGCAATTTAACTATAGTGAAGCCATGCGTTACAGTGCTATAGATAGACTAGATGCATTAGGAATTAGTAAAGAGCATTTGAAAGTACAAGGCTTTTACGAGAATACAGAATATAACGAAGCTGAAAAGTATTTTAATAAATATAAGAAGTATTCTAAACGAACATTTGTGTTTTATGGAATTACACTTGCGTCGTTGATTATTTCTTTTGCCCCGTTACTCTTTAAAAACACAACGGGACTTTTAACCAGAGAAATAGCGCTTATAATAAATGGTATTACAACATTGATATATTTAATATTTTATTATATATCTGTTCATGCGTATAGTAAAACATATAAAGCTATGGGGAAAGAAGAAGGTAATAATGTCTTTTCTGTATCGCAAGTATTTGGAATTGCATTCTATTTTGTAACCTATTTTTATTTCAAGAGAAAGATAAAAGAAGATATCAGTACTTTACAGTAGTTATCTTAATCTAGTTAAGATTCTTTAATTTA
>JBLHOX010000360.1:0-3758 GCA_047623725.1 Dokdonia sp.
GATTCCTGACCAAGCTCCAGATATTACGTTTGAAGCTGATGAGAATGAGGATGATATTGAGTTTGAAGATGGTCTTGATATAGATGATCTTGATAATCTTAATTTTGATCAAAACTGGAACTAATGGTATCTAGTAAATAAGTATATAGTATTTTATTTCTCTTAGGTGATGGAGTGATTTTTACAGAAAATTGTATCGAAATAACCTACTTGAGACCACCAACAACAAACCAATTACATGATTAATTTATATAGTACACAAATAGAGTCACTTTCTATTCATAGAGTAGGTAATAAAAGTAAAGCAGAAGGCCTTTTTGTATCTAATGATCCGTATCCGTTAAGTGATGAGATCACTCCTTTGATTAAGGAATTCTTTTTTAAGCCTTTTAGAGAGAAAGAAGAAAATTACTATCGTTTTGATCATGAAACAGATTTAGAATTTAATACATTATTTAGTATTGCTCAAAAGGTTTTTGAAAACCCTGGAGCAACACACCTTTTGTCTGAGGAGATTGCAAAACATTTATATGAGCAAAGTGAGCACCCACATATTAAAGCAGGAGAATTATATATAGCACATTTAGACAATGTGATGATCGATAATATTAAGACGGATGCTATCGGTATTTTTAAAAGCGAGTTAAAGCAAGACTTTTTGCAATTTCGCGAAAGCGGGTCTAACCTAGAAATGCTTTTAGAACAAGGAATCAATCTTAATAAATTAGATAAAGGCTGCTTGATTATTAATCATAAAGTAGAAGAAGGGTATAAAATCCTTTCGGTAGATTCTAATCGTTATGATACTAAATACTGGCTTGAAAATTTCTTAGGTGTTGAGGTTTTTGAAGATGATAATTTTTATACTAAGAAGTACTTGAAGTTTTGTCAAGATTTTGCAAAAGATGTAGTGCTTCCTGCCGAAGATAAAAAGGAAGAGGTTTTGTTTATGAACCGTGCTGTAAACCACTTTGCAAAGAACGATGCTTTTAATGAAAGTGATTTTATGAATGAGGTATTGGAAAATCCTGAATTGATTCCAGAGTTTAAGCATTACAAAGCAGAGCAAGCTCCAAAATACAAAATAGAAGACTTAACCGATTTTCCTATTAGCAATAAGGCCGTAAGTACACAACGTAAAAAGATTAAAAATTTAATCCAGTTAGATACTAATATTCAAATCAAACTCGATTTTATCAATCCTGAGAGTGCAGAAAAGTTTGTAGAAAAAGGATGGGATGAAGAAAAGCAGATGTATTATTATTTAGTGTACTTTAATAAAGAGAACTAAGACTGATCCTGCATAAACCTTTTAAGACTTACATTTTCATAATTACGACTTACAAATTCGAGCGCATTTTTTAAAATGTGTCCCATAGACCGAGAGCGTTTAAACTTCATGTCTTTGGTATACTCGTATAACTCTGATCGTAATTGATGGAGGTTTTCTTGCGTAGAAATCTTGTCGGCGGTCATGCAGGTCATTAATTGCTTAAGACGTGCCCGAGAAGCGATGATACGTTTTGCGAGTACAGCACGTTCTTCTTTTTGATATAGTTCAATAACGCTGTTACTTAACATATTTGAAACCAAATCTACCATTTTAAAGTTCTCTTTAAAAATGTGGGGTTTATATACTTTAAGTTTGCCTTCATAACATTGTTGATCAAAATCTATAGCGCGAATTTTATATTTGATATGATCAAAATCGTGCGTTGGGATCACCACATAATTATAGGAACGCATATCTCCAAGGAGTAATATGGTACAGCGCTCATTAAACTTGACAAACTCTTTTGCGATTTGAGCTTTTCCTACGTCATCACAGTCTTCGAGATAATTTTCAATAAACTCGTCTCCTGGAATTCCTGCAATATGTTCTTCTATGAGCGTGTTTGAGTAGACCAAAAAGTTAATCCTGTTGGGCGATAAAATATGCTCTAGTTCTAGTCCATATATTCTACTCGCATCGGCTCTTTTTACATAAAAATGCGTGTAATTGTCATTGTAAATATTTTTAACTTTAACTCGAAAGGGTTTTGAATTTCCAAAAGAGCAATAATCTATAGAAGCTACTTCTAGGAGTGGAAGAATTTGCTCATTACCATCAGAATGAAGAACGGCATATACACGTTTTAGGCTGTCCATGATTTCTTCTCTTTCATGTTCAGCATAGTATACACTCATCCATAAAGTATCGTTATCATTTTGATCATATAGACTTATTCCGCCTGCAAAACGCAAAAGATCATCATAAGAGACAGAAATTTTAATATCTCTATTATATTTGTTAAGAAAGTCTTGAAGCTTTTCCCCTATGGGGTATGCAGGCTTTTTTTTAGACATTAACTTTTCTTCCATAGCGTAGGTTTAAAACTCAATATAAGGAAGAGATGTAACAATTGCTAGGCTTTAACGTCTTGTTTACGTAACACAATCAAAAAACAAAAACCTTTTGGAAACAATTATCAATTTAAAGAAGGTGGAGACAATACTCACTTTAAATAATCTTACCAAGCACTATGGGCCGGTACATGCAGTAAATGATCTTTCATTTACCATAGAAAAAGGCAATGTATACGGTATTTTAGGACCTAACGGAAGCGGAAAATCAACTACTTTAGGTATGGTGCTTAGTGTTGTAAATGCTACTAGAGGAGATTACCACTGGTTTGACGGATCTGACTCGACACACAACGCACTTAAAAAAGTAGGAGCCATTATAGAACGCCCTAACTTTTATCCTTATATGACAGCAAGCCAGAATCTTGGATTGGTATGTCAAATCAAAGGAGTATCTAAAGATAAGATAGATGAAAAGCTAGAAATCGTAGGCTTATTAGATCGTAAGGATAGTAAATTCAGAACCTATTCTTTAGGGATGAAACAACGTTTGGCTATTGCATCAGCTTTATTAAATGATCCAGAAATTTTAATTCTTGATGAGCCAACTAATGGTTTAGACCCTCAGGGAATTCATCAAATACGAGAGATCATAAAAAAGATTGCGGGAGCGGGCACTACTATTTTACTTGCCTCTCACTTACTAGATGAGGTAGAAAAAGTATGTTCACACGTAGTGATTTTGCGTAAAGGAGTAAAGTTATACTCGGGTCGTGTAGATGAGATGAATGCCAGTCACGGTTTCTTTGAACTTAAATGTGATGATAGTGAAAAACTTATAGCTTACCTTAAAAACAACCCTATGTTTGGAGAGGTCAAAACAGAAGAAGATTTGGTTACTGGGTTCTTAAATACGCCGCTTAGTGCAAAAGAATTGAACAACCAGCTTCATGCGCAAGGCATTGTTCTTAGCCATCTTGTACAACGTAAAGAAAGCTTAGAAGAGCAGTTCTTACAATTGACTAACAACCTAAACTAAACCGCCATGCTACGACTTTTAACGATAGAATATTATAAACTCAAACATAATAAAACCTCAAGAGTATTAATCTTAGGGTACTTTATATTACTCTCAGCTATTGCGCTTTTAGCCTCTATAAAGTTTAATCTTTTTGGAGCTGAGTTCCGATTAGCAGATCAAGGGATCTTTAACTTCCCCTATATATGGCATTTTAATACCTATATCGCTGCGATCCTTAAATTTTTCTTAGCTGTTGTGATCGTATCTATGACCGCAAATGAATATAGCAATAGAACCTTAAAACAAAACCTAATAGATGGATTGAGTAAAAAAGAATTTATACTTTCAAAATTCATCACTGTCATTGTTTTCTCAGCAATTTCTACATTCTTTA
>JBLHOX010000361.1:0-3753 GCA_047623725.1 Dokdonia sp.
TACGACCATTTATGAAAGGTTAATTGATTTTAACTTAGCCTGTCATGAGTGTATTATGGAGTGTCTACAGTTAGAAAAGGAAATTACATACACAGAAGAGTATTTTAGGCATCCAAAGCCTCCTATTGAAAATGTACGTCATCTTATTACTTCCAAAAAAGAACCTAATTATAAACTTCCAGAATATCATCAATTATTTCATGATAAACATGGATACATACCCAATCTATCTATTTTAGATCTATTGTTTAATGAAGGTCCAAATGCCATTTCATATTTAGAAAATATAGATCTATCTGAAGTAATTATCTAGAACCATTAGAATTTAAAATTCTTATTGATTACACTTTCTATAGGATAGTGATCTGACAACTTGATATCATGATTTGTAAATTGAAGAATTTCAAATTTTGGATCAGCAAGTATAAAGTCGATACGTAAGGGAATAAAATCAAACGTGAAGGTACGTCCAGTTCCAGATCCCACTTTTTCATAAGCATCTTGTTTCTTTCCTTTTACTTTACGATACATATAGGAAGTCGAGCTATTATTGAAGTCTCCTGCAACAATAACAGGATAGGGGGATTTTTCTTCACTCTCTAAAAACTTCATTACTTGCGCTTCTTGCTTTTTAAAAGCCTCTCCCATTCTTCCTAGTAATCGTTTAGAATCTTCTTCTTTAAGTGCGTTAAACTTTGAAGACACCCGTAAAGATTGAAAGTGGACATTATAAACACGTATGGTATCCTCTTTAATGACAATATCTGCATAAATCACATTGTTACCTGATTTTTCAAAACCTAATGATCCTGTATTTACAATCGGATATTTAGAATAGATAATTTGTCCAAACCTATCAGTATCTCCTATCATCTTTCTATAATAATGAGGATATTGTTCTGTAGGTAATTTAAATGTAGCATTATACTCTTGAAGACAGATAATATCAGGATCCTTATTCGTTAAAAACTCTAAAATATGATCCCCTATATTCTCTTGTTTAGACCAACCATTGATATTAAAAGACCGCACATTATAACTTATCAATTTTACCCCATCCTTATTAGTTGTGTCTGCATCACCTCCAAAACTATACAAAGAGCTTATATGGCCTATCCCTATAATGAGTACAAAAGCAGAAAGAAACAACTGTCGTTTCCCTCTCAGAACCCAATACATTAAAAAAACCGTATTAATAAGAAGTAGTACAGGTAATAAAAGACTTAGTACAGAAAGCTTAGGGAATATATGAGGGGGTATATAGGGTAGCGCATACCCAAAAACTAAGAGAATGGCAAACACGCTATTTACAAAAAAAATAGCTTTTCCAAAAAAGGAGAGTCCTTTCATCAATTATCTTTTCCAGCTTTAAACAGGAAGTCCTTTTCTGCTTTAGAAAGACTTTCATAGCCACTCTTGCTTATCTTATCAAGAATAGCATCTATTTGTTGCTGTTGATCACTTTTAGTAACGGAATTTTGTCTTGTTTTCGTATTTTTTGTTGATGGCTTTTTTGCCGAACGATGTACCGTACGCATTTTTGTTTTTTTCTGTTTAGGTTTTGAAGAGAACCAACTCGATACTGTATCCATGAGTTTTTCAAACCAAAGTCCTATGTCATTTCCTTTAACAAGTTGCATTGCATACACATATCCAAAAGCAGCACCACCTAGATGTGAGATAAGCCCGCCCATATTATCATCAGTTCCTAAACTCACTTGTACCAAATCACTGATTACATAAAATGCTGCAATCTGCCATAATTTAAAATTAAAAACAAAAAAGCGAATCCCCGTATTAGGTGTATAGGTTGCTATAAAAACAATTAAAGCCATCACAGCTGCCGATGCTCCTAATAAACTCCCGCCGCTTTTCTTAATAAGCTCAGGAAAAATGCTATACGAGATCATATATAATACACCTCCAGCGATTCCCCCTAAAAGGTATAGCGTAAGTAAACGCTTCTCTGTAAAAAGATTGAGTATAAACCTTGAAAATATATAGAGGAAATACATATTAAATAATATGTGAAAAAATCCGCCATGTAAAAAGGCATACGTAATAAGTGACCACGGCTGCGTTATAAACTCAGAAAAACTATCAGGAAGCGTCAACCATTGAACAAGAGAAAACCGTGTTCCAAACAGTGATGGAATTAAATTTAATAGTATAAAAACAGCAACATTAATCACAATAAGCTTTATCGCGATATTTGCTGTTTTAAATTGATATGAAAGTGAATTTGCTGCCATATTTAATACCAACGTTTATCGTTAAAACTATTTTTTTTCCAGTAATACATCATAATAAATCCAAACAATGCACCTCCAAGGTGTGCCCAATTAGCTATATTTTGTCCAAAAACTGAAAATCCAGTAAGTCCAGAAAATAAATCTAATAAAATAAGCGCAGGTATAAAGTACTTTGCTTTTATAGGAACAGGAATAAATAACAAGCCTAAAGATGCATTAGGATACATCATTCCAAACCCTACTAAAATACCATAAAGAGCACCAGAAGCACCAGAAGCACTAGTAATATAACTAGATATCATAGACTTAATAAGTTCTCCATCAAACCCCTGAGGTATATCAACCTGATACCTACCAAGACTTCTAATCTGACTTTCTGCATCTTTTAATAAGTTGACAATTTGATTTTCATTCCATCCAGCTTCTACTAAAGCTGTAAAACCTGATTGAAAATGATAATAGTTGACTAATGTATGAATCAAGGCAGCTCCTAAACCTGCTGAGAAGTAAAAAAACAGAAACTTTTTCTGACCTAACGATTGTTCAACAGCACTTCCAAACATCCATAGACCATACATATTAAAAATAATATGCATCGGACTACCTAGATCATGCATAAACATGTGCGTTAAAGGTTGCCATACTTGAAAAGAAGGATGCTCCACAAACCACAATGCAAATAACTGCGTTGCTGGTGCTGGTGTTAGTATAAATAAAGATCCTAAATAAAAGATCACATTTATAATCAATAGTATCTTAACCGTCTCTGTTATTTTCCCCATCATCTTTTACTTAAATTTTCGATCTAACTCTTCTGCTCCCATCGTGATAAATGTAGTGCGATTATTTGGAGAAACACTCGGTTCTTTACACGCAAACAAACTATTTACCAAATGTTCTCTAGACACAGCATCTAGAGCCTCCCCTGCTTTGACCGCCATACTCTTCGCCATACTTTTTGCTAACGTATCTGTCTGACTAAATCCTGTATCAGGCACCTCGTTTTCTAGATCACTTAAAAGTTGTTCTATCACAATAGGCACTTCCGATTCTGGTAATGAGGTAGGAATTCCCGTAATTTCCAGCGTTTCATCAGCTACCTTTCCAAAAACAAACCCAGTGTTTTCAAGCCCTTCTTTGAGTTGTATTAACAACCCTAACTCTGATGAGCTATAATTAAGTACCAACGGAAATAATAATTGCTGACTCACAGATTCTTTTACTGTAATATTTCGTAAGAGTTCTTCATACAAAATACGTTGGTGCGCTCTGTGTTGATCTATAATCACCATTCCACTTTTAATCGTACTGATGATGTACTTCTTGTTTAACTGATAGGTTGATGATTCCGCTTTCGCGAAAGCGTACTCAGCATCTTTCTGAAACAAATCACCCGTAACCTCTTCACTTTCATACGTTACCTGACTACCTCCTCCAGAAGGCGACGTTTTAAGACCCTCATACATTTGTTCCCATCCTTCAACGGGTTGTTTTGTATACG
>JBLHOX010000362.1:0-3733 GCA_047623725.1 Dokdonia sp.
AACTTGGTCTTGGGACTCTCCTATTTTAGGAGTTATAGGAGGAGATTTTGTAAGTGATGCCGCCTGTATAAATCCATTAACACCGTTATATTCTGAAGATTTTCAATCATTTACAGGAGCAGGGTTTGCACCAACCCCAGCCGCAGGACAACTTGATTCTGATATCGTTATTGCTAATGGTTTTTCTTCTGGCTCTTTAGATCATGGAAGTGCGCAAACAACTGATGATTACGCTAGAGGCTTAGATGTAGGAGGAGAAGTAGGCACTGGAGGTATCTACGCTTTTGATGTAGATGGAGCAGGAAATATTGCGCTAGGAGTTCAACCTACGGCTAGTGATTTTACACCTGGAGAGTTTGATTTTAAAATAGAAAATACTACAGGGGCATCGTTAAATGATTTTATGATAAGCTATGATATTTATGTCAACAACAATGAAAATAGAGCTGGTAGTTTAAATTTCTCTTACTCTACAGATAATATTACATATACCCCAGTAAATTCATTAGACTACACATCTATTGCAGCTTCTGATGCTTTAGGGTTTATCAATGTAAATAGATCTGAAAGCTTTAGTGCAACAATTGCTAGTGGAGCATTTATATATATTCGTTTTGAAGGTAATGATGTTTCTGGAAGTAATTCTCGTGATGAATTTGCTATAGACAACATTCTTTTAGAAGGAATGTAAAATATATTTAATCTATAAAAAAGGGGGAATTACCATTTGAGTAATTCCCCTTTTTTACGTTTACGTAAGAACTTAATTGCAATTTCGACCTACTAGGCATATTTTTTGATACACTTCACAAAAAAACATTGCTATGAAAAAAAATATTTTACTCCTTACCTTTTCCTTGATCCTGATAACGAGTACCGCCATTGCTCAAAACTACACCAAAGGCACACTTACTACAACAGGTGGTTCTACAAAAGGTCGTGTTCTCATTGATTATGAGAATCAAAAAATACTCTTAAAGAAAGATTTAAAAGTAAGCACCTATTCTTTTGATCAAGTAAATTCAATTACGCTAGGAAATACTTCTCTAACGAAAAAAGAGTTTTATGGAGCTACTTATTATGTATCAAACATAACTTCGGGAAAAGCAAACTTATATAAGATGAATACTTCGCAATATCTTGTTGCTGTAGAAAATGGAAAAAATGCTATCATTGACACTAATGGCTCTTCTAGCAAAATACCAGGCACACTAGCTGTTTTATTTAATGACTGCAACAGTATAAGAGCTCTTCTAAATAATGAAGACAATTTTAATGAAGCTGCGCTTCGTAAAATAGTAAACTCTTACAATTCTTGTGCATACAGTGCCTATGCCCCAACAGAGAAAGAAGTAAAAAATGCAGCATCATATAATACAGATCAAGCTAGTTTTTATGCAGGTTTTGGTGCTGGACTTAACAATATTAGTTTTTTTGACAATAACGATACAGAAGCGCTCATATCAACACAAATACAAGCGGGTGTAATTGCATCTCCAAGCTTTTTTGGTTCTATTCAGGGTAATCTCTTTGTCTCTCTAGAAGGGAGTGCTAGTTTTTCAGGAGAAAATGATTTTGAAAATGTAACGAATGCGACACGTTTTCGTGTAAACAGCTATAGAGCTTTTTTAGGACTTGAATACTTATTTAACAAAACTGGAAAAATCAAACCTTTTGCAGGTGTTAGTATAGGAATTACATCAGATTCTTTTAAGGGGGATGTAGATGGATTTTCTTTTGACATCACTGGAGGCAATACTCTTTTTGTACCAAAGGTTGGTGCTCGATATCAACTCCCTAATCAAAAACATATAGGACTTACATTATCATACTTATCTGAGTATGAAAACAACTTATCATTTCCAGTAAATGACACCGTAATCCCTCTTGTTGTAAACAATGAGAATTTTACATTTAGCCTTAGTTATTACTTTTAATATACCTCGCTAAATTGCTATTATTAAAAAGACCATCCTTGACGATGGTCTTTTTAATTTTGAAAGCATTTTATTTACTCATTATAAATTGTATTTTTACCTTTTAAATTTCCTCAAATCTATATGGGCAAAATAATTGCTATCGCAAATCAAAAAGGAGGTGTCGGGAAGACAACCACTTCTGTAAATCTAGCAGCATCACTAGGTGTACTTGAAAAAAAAGTACTACTTATAGATGCTGACCCTCAAGCAAATGCTACCTCTGGGCTAGGTATTGATGTTGATAGTGTTCAAATAGGAACTTACCAGCTTCTCGAGCATACAAATACTGCAGAGGAAGCTATTATTAGTACAAACTCGCCTAATTTAGATATAATTCCTGCACACATAGACCTTGTTGCTATTGAGATAGAACTCGTTGATAAGGAAAAACGAGAGTATATGATGCAAAAGGCGATAGGGCATTTAAGAGATCAATATGATTATATATTGATAGATTGCGCTCCTTCTTTAGGGCTACTTACTTTAAATGCACTTACGGCTGCAGATTCAGTTATTATACCTATACAATGTGAGTATTTTGCATTAGAAGGCCTAGGAAAACTGTTAAATACTATTAAAAGTATCCAAAAAATACATAATGCAGACCTAGATATAGAAGGACTTTTACTAACTATGTATGATTCTAGACTACGACTATCAAATCAGGTAGTCGAAGAGGTGCAAAAACACTTTAGTGAGATGGTATTTAAAACCATCATACAACGTAATGTTAGATTAAGTGAAGCGCCTAGTTATGGAGAAAGCATTATTAATTATGATGCCGGAAGTAAAGGAGCAGCAAATTACCTGAGTTTAGGACAAGAACTCATTACAAAAAATAAATAGCTAAATTATATGGCTAAAGCAACAAAAAAACAAGCGCTTGGACGCGGACTTTCAGCTTTACTGAAAGATCCTGATAATGATATCAAAAGCGCAGATGATAAAAATGCAGACAAGGTTGTAGGCAATATCGTTGAGTTAGATCTCAAGGATATTGAAGTAAACCCTTTTCAACCTCGTACTAGTTTTAATGAAGAGACGCTTCGTGAGCTTGCCTCATCTATACGTGAGTTAGGCGTTATACAACCTATTACGGTACGTAAATTAAGTTTCAATAAATACCAACTTGTTTCCGGAGAGCGTCGTTTTAGAGCTTCAAAACTTGTAGGTAACGCTACAATACCTGCATACATACGTATCGCAAATGATCAAGAGAGTCTAGAAATGGCTCTTGTAGAAAATATACAACGTCAAGATCTTGACCCAATAGAAATTGCGCTTTCTTACCAACGTCTTATTGATGAGATTAATTTAACTCAGGAACAAATGAGTGAGCGTGTCGGTAAAAACCGATCTAGCATCGCAAATTACTTACGCCTATTAAAGTTAGACCCCATTGTACAAACAGGAATACGTGATGGCTTCTTATCTATGGGGCATGGACGCGCGCTCATTAATATAGGCAATACAGGTGACCAACTAGACATTTACGAAAAAATTATCTCAGACAAATTATCTGTGAGACAAACAGAAGCACTTGTAAAAAATTACCATACTACTGCTGAAATACAACTCCCAAAAGAACAAGATACACCTGGGTTTATTCAGAAAGGAGCTAAGGAATTTGGAAATTATTTTGGAGCTAAAGTTGATGTAAAAGTATCAAAAAACGGAAGAGGTAAAATTACCATTCCTTTTTCTTCAGAAGAAGATTTTAATCGCATACAGAAATTAATTGAAAGTGCTAAATA
>JBLHOX010000363.1:0-3722 GCA_047623725.1 Dokdonia sp.
TAAAACTGCTAGTAGTAAAAAGAAAAATCCAACAATGGCTATAATTTAAAATCTAAAAAGCCAAAAAGATACAAGGATTCCAGTTCCAATGATAAAAGACCCTTTGGCTATTTTTTTTGCTTGATTAATTAAGTCATGTTGAAATTCGGTCATTTAATCTAAATATAGTATAATGAGTACTAATGATATCTATTTGCTTTTACCATTTTTTCAAAATTAAAAAACTTCCTGACTCATTTGGCCATAAAAGTTTATTGCATTTTAAAATCAATTTTTTATCTTTTAGGAAAAGATAACTCATATTCGTTTCACTTAATTCTACTGTAAATCTATTTGATTTCTGATTTTTAATAATATACATCGCATTATGATAGCCAATAAAACTCACATCTATAGAATCTATAATATCTAGGTAATCAAACTCAGAGATCCCCTCCAGATTAGTAGCTACTCCTCTTTTTTTTGCTTTTGAATATAAGACTACGTTTGCATATGGCAAAATATCTTGCGTTTTCCTATCTAGCACTTTAATGGTAATCTTGTCATCTAATTCTTGATCTTCAGACACTACAAAATCATTCTTATATTGTTTTTCTGATGTTAAGTAGATTTCACCTAATGAATCCTTAATCCAACTTCCTGTGCTCTCTACAAATGACATATGTCCATTAAATTTATAGGAATACGTTCCTTCTTGAAATAACACAAGCTCAAAAAGCCCAGAATATTCTTTAGGGATATTTCTATAGTATCCATAAGGTGTTTTATGGGTAGCGCAACTTATAAAAAGTAAGAATATGAACGTAAAAGAAAAAATAGACTTCATACTATTCAACTTTTATTAGCTCATTTACTGCTTGATCACTTGTTTTACAACACGTACCCCTTCTTTTTCCAAAGCAAGAATATACACTCCTTTGGCATATTTAGATACGTCTATGGAGGTGTTTTCGTTTTGTATGTCTACGATATATAATTGCTGTCCAGTTAAGGAATATAAGGTTGCTTTAGTTCCCACAAGAGCAGGAGAGACTTGTAACGAAATTGTATCGACAACAGGATTAGGATACAATTGGATTTGGTTATCTAAGACTTCTTCTGTTATCGACAATGTAGGATCTTGATACACTCTGATGTAATCTATTTCCATAGCACTTTCTGTAAAAGAATCTAAAATCTCTGGTAATATAGCAACATTAAATAAGAAATATTGAGGGGCATCAAAAGGCCACGTGGATGGGTTTTGTACAGCTGGATCATAGGTGTAATGGACAACGCCATCAACGCTAAAAATCATCTGTTCAGGAGTCCACTCCAATGTATATTCATGAAATTCTGATGAAGCTGTTGGAATCACCTGTCCGCCTTTATTTACCGTGTTCCCAAAGCTAGATGGCGTATGCATGGCACTTTGTACATAGTTTTGGTTATCTCCCCAATGTTCCATGATATCTATTTCCCCACAAGCTGGCCAAGAAATTGTTCCCATACTTTGAGACCAAAACCCTCCAGGTTCAATAATATTTTGTCCTAATGTCCAGATAGCAGGCCACGTTCCTATGCCTATAGGTAACTTAGCACGTACACTTACATACCCATACGTAAAGGCAAATTTTGAATTTAATCGAGCAGACGTATGCGTCTTGGTTACTCCTTGATCTGTAAACGTTTCTTCTTTAGCTACTATCTTTAATGTACCATCACTCATAAAAGAGTTATCCGTACGGCTTGTGTAGTGTTGTATTTCATTATTATACCAACTATCCCCATTAGGAATTTGGGTTTGATGATGCCATTTAGAAGCATCTAAAGCCCCATTGCCATCAAACTCATCAGACCAAACCAATTCGTAATTATCTCCTTGCGCACAAACGGACAAGCTTACTGAAATCATGAACAGCAATACACTAAAAATTTTCATAGCAGTTAAATTTTACCGAAAGATACAATACATAGATACTATCTCCCCTAAAACGCACCTATACATGAATACATCATCACTATTTTTTTATATATTTTTAAATATTTAAAAACTCAAATAATCCCCTTAATATATTAATTTACAATACATTAAAATAAAACATCATGAGACACGAATCAGCGTCAGGAATTGTAGCCCTACAACATAAGAGTATTTTGTCTTGGAACGTTTTCAAGGAATATCGTGACTCAGAAGTTTATACTGAGCTTGACGAAGTGCGAAAGCCGTACCCAAAGAGTAAGCACTTTTAACGACTGTAATTAGAAAAACAGATGAGTTTGGCACTAGAAATGGCATATATGAACTCATAAGAAAGTTCATATACGCCATGTTTAGATTTATATAAATAGATTATATTCTAGGTTTCAATACTTGCTGGCCATTGATGAATCAATGGTGCATTCTCTCCACTATGATCAACAATAAAGCTTCCTATTGCTTCTCTAAATACTCCTAACGCTTTATTTCTAGGATCGTCTTTATCATCAAAATACAAGTCGGTATCATTTCCATACAAGGGTAGTAAAGGATCATAAGGAGCAGAGAAAATAAAGATGTAATAGAACGTCATCATAGATCCTATCGTTCCTGTATTAGGCAGGTAACGCAGCACCTCTTTTTTAGTAAACTTTTTATCTCCAGGAGCTACAATATCCGTTTTTTGAAGACAGGGAGGATAATTTGCTACAAAAGACAATCCAGGACCTAAGGATCGCATTTGTCTAGAATTTCCGTGGGCAACAACTCTGTATACCAGACTCGTTAAGACTGCTTTTAATTCTTTTCTACTACTCATGACAGGCAACCCTCTCACGTTTCCTTCTTCTGGATCTGAAGATGCTTCTATCCAGTTTTGTAATTGTGTATCGTGAAAGACAGCCTCATCAGTATCATAGGTATTCGTAACAAAAACGTCTACCATCTGTTCTGAAGCCTCCCAGAAATAGAGTAACTGCTTTACAATAGGATAACGATCCCAATCTTCATTTTCAGAGAAGTCTTCTTTATGAATTCCGAATTTTTCTAAGGTCACTTTAGGATCATCATCAAAAAATTCTCGCCCCGTGGCAAAGGTGTTTGTGAGATCCAAAAAGGAATCTGGCGTTGCAAAAGAAGTAGGCGGTCCAATAGTTTTCCAAAGTAATAATAAGGTATCATTAAATCCTATCAATGATTTTGATTGTGGGTCTAATAATTTTCTAAGATCATGGTCTTTCTTTACATTATTAAATAACGTCATTTGCATAGGTGCAGAGACCATGTGCCAATGATATACGTGGCCTAACCATATTCCGTAGACTGTTACTGCTGTTCTTGCTGCCGCAAGAGCAAAAATCCAAGTGGCTTCTGTCGTATTATCCTGTGTGTAAATTTGTGATGCACTCTCGTCATTCTTTGAAATTTGAACACAAATAGGGTGTAGTTTTTTACTTGCTACATCTTGCTCCATTAAAACAAAAGCCCCGGGAGTCCAACGATGAAAACCTGCTACTTTACTCGCTTCAAACTGATTAAAAATAGTCAGATCAATAGCGTATAATGCTCCATTTTCATGAAGAGGTTTTAAAAGATGTTCCCACTCATCATGGAATGTTTTTTTTGCTTTTTCTAAGATATCACCCTTTACTTTTTGGAGAATCAATAAGTTATATGCCAACCCATTCTCAGAAATCATCGGCCAAAACTGCTTGGTCGCTTCTTTCGGGTCTTTTAAAATAGACGCATATTCTTCCTTATGTTT
>JBLHOX010000364.1:0-3721 GCA_047623725.1 Dokdonia sp.
GTTATACCTTGCATGATGCAAAAGAGGGGAGGTTAATTAAAAGTTTGAAAGATAACGAAGCTGTAAAGACACTTTATAATACGTATAAAGTATCTCCAAAAGAATTCTTTACAGTATCGATTAATGGAGAAGATTTAAATGCATATATGATCAAACCTGTAGATTTTGATCCTACAAAAAAGTATCCTCTTTTTATGTATCAATATTCAGGGCCAGGATCTCAATCGGTAAAAAATTCTTGGAATAGTGCCAATGATATGTGGTTTCAGATGCTAGCACAAGAAGGCTATATTGTTGCCTGTATAGATCCTAGAGGTACAGGGCTTAAAGGTCGTGACTTTAAAAAAGTAACTCAAAAAGAGTTAGGAAAGTATGAAGTGATAGATCAGATAGCTGCAGCAGAAAAATTGGGTAAAAGAGACTATATAGATGCTAATAGAATTGGAATATGGGGATGGAGTTATGGAGGATTTATGGCATCAAATTGTCTTTTTCAAGGCGCCGATACTTTTAAGATGGCTATCGCTGTTGCTCCGGTAACCTCTTGGCGTTTTTATGATACCGTCTATACAGAACGTTATATGCAAACGCCTCAGGTAAACCCTGACGGATATGATCGTAATTCTCCATTAAGCCATGTACAAAAACTCAAAGGAGATTTACTCCTTGTGCACGGTAGTGCAGATGATAATGTGCACGTGCAAAATTCTACACGTCTTGTAGAAGCACTTGTTCAAGCTAATAAACAATTTACATACTTTAATTATCCTGATAAAAACCACGGGATTTATGGCGGTAACACACGTTTTCACTTGTATACGATGATGACGAATTTTATCAAAGAGAAATTATAACCAATTATTATACAACCTAATTATTAATTAATACAAAATATATGTCAGCAAAAGCAGCACATCAAAAAGAACTATTTGGACATCCAGTAGGTCTTTATGTTTTATTTTTTACGGAGATGTGGGAACGCTTCTCATACTATGGAATGAGAGGATTATTAGTGCTTTATATTGCTACTTCAGCAACGGCAAATGATCCAGGTTTGGGATGGACTACAAAAGATGCTTTATGGTTATATGGATGGTATACTATGTTAGTATATGTCATGTCTATACCTGGAGGTATTATTGCCGATAAATGGTTAGGGCAGAAAAAAACAGTGATGCTAGGAGGGATTCTTCTGGTAGCTGGGCATAGTGTATTAGCTATACCAAATAAAACTGCATTTTTTCTAGGACTAGCACTCATCATACTAGGTGTGGGTTGTTTAAAGCCTAATATATCAACCATGGTTGGTGGGTTGTATAAGCAAGGAGATATACGTAGAGATAAGGGATTCACCATATTTTATATAGGAATCAATTTAGGTGCTTTCCTTGCAGGTATTATTGTAGGAGTCGTTGCATTTAAGTATGGATGGCATTATGGATTTGGTCTTGCAGGAGTAGGAATGTTACTTGGGCAAATCGTCTTTATGTGGGGACATAAATACCTTGTTGGTGTAGGAGACTTTATAGGTTCTAAAAAATCAGATAATTCTGAGGCAGCTAAAAAACCATTAACCAAAATAGAGAAAGATCGTATCGTTGTATTATTAATTTCTTTCTTAATTGTTATTGTTTTTTGGGGAGCTTTTGAACAAGCGGGAGGATTAATGAATGTATATACAGATGTTAAGGTAAATCGAGTTACTGGATTTGGAGGCCCTGGGTGGTTACAAGAAATTCCAACAGCTGTTTTCCAATCTTTAAATGCAGGATATATTATCATATTTGGAACTGTTATCGCAGGATTCTGGGCTTGGGCAAAAAAATCAGGAAAAGAATCTTCTTCTGTATTCAAAATGGCAATAGGAACCATCATTATGGGCTTAGGGTTTATTTTTATGATGTTTGCTTCAAAAGAAGCATCTTCAGAAACATTTGGAAAAGCAGCAATGTTTTGGATCTTCATGGCATACCTTTTCCATACAATAGGAGAATTATGTGCTTCGCCAGTAGCATTGTCATTTATTACAAAACTAGCTCCAGTTAAATATGCCTCTATTATGATGGGGATCTATTTTGCCTGTACAGGGTTTGGTAATAAACTAGCAGGATCTATTGGAGAATCATCACAATTAGAACCGTATTCAGGTTCTTTAACAGCAGCTAAAGAAGTCATATACTCTTATACAGAAAAAGAAGAGTATACTGTAAAAGAGAACGAAAAAGAAGTGACGAAGGAAGGGTACGCAATCAATAGAGATAAAAACTTTGAGATACGATCTACTATTTATCCTGAAAATGGAGAAGTACAGTTTTTAGATTATACGACAAATAAAGATCTTAAACCTTTGTTTTCTCTTACCAGTACTGAAGAAAAAGATAATCAAGCAGAATTATTAGCTTACTTACAAGAAAATAATATAACAAAAGAGAACCCGTATCATGCGAAGCTTCTTTTTGAAAAAGATCAAGAAAAAGCTAAGGTAGACGCAAATAAAGGAGATGGTAAAGATTATGGAGTTTCATTTGTTGTTGAAGAAGAACAAAGTGCCCTCGAGTTTGGTATTTTTAAATACATCACACTCTTTACTGTTATTTTTGGAATTCTATTGATTCTTTTCCTTAAGAGACTTAAAAAGTTAACACATGGGGCAGAAGATAATGAAAGAGAAATCCATGATGAAGCAGAAGGTTTTGAACTAGCAGATAATTAAAAAACGGTATTATGTCTAAAAACGCTACAGATAAGTTTTTTGAAAACCCTGTAATAGGTCATCCACAAGGTCTTTTTGTATTATTCTTTACAGAAATGTGGGAACGCTTTTCGTATTATGGAATGCGTGCGTTACTTATTATGTTCTTTACCGCTAAAGTAATGGATGGTGGATGGGAATGGCCCGAGAAATGGGGCTATGCAATCCTTGGTACGTATGTTTCTTTAGTATATCTCTCTACGTTATTAGGAGGTTATTTTGCAGACAAAAAAATAGGCTATCGGTGGGCAGTAGTTATTGGTGCTTTACTCATGACTTTGGGACATGCTAGTATGGCTTTAGAGACTCCTTTCTTTATCTATACAGGACTGACATTATTGGTGTTTGGAAGTGGTTTTTTTAAACCTAATATGACTTCTATTATCTCGATAATGTACAAAGATAGGCCTGAAAAGAAAGACGGTGCCTATACTATTTTTTATATGGGCGTCAATGCAGGAGCCTTTGTAGGTATCTTATTATGTGGTTATTTTGGAGAACGCGTAGGATGGGAATGGGGATTTGGACTTGCAGGTATCTTTATGCTTTTTGGACTGTTACAATTTTGGTTTGCTCAAGATATTTTTGGAGATATAGGGTTAAAACCAGTTAAGGAAGCAGAAGTTGTTTTTAAAGAGGGAGAAGATACACAGCTTAATCCGTTTACAAATCTTGAATTATTAATAATATGTATATCATCCGTTTTAGGATTATCTTGGATTCTTAATGATCCTGTAAGTAAAATATCAGAAGGGAAGTACGATCTTTTTCAATTTGAATTATTTGGTCTTGCAGGTTCTCACGTAGTTATTATTACGGCTATTGTTTTATTTGTGATATTGTTATTAATTCGAATTCCGAAGTATGCTACGATCACTAGAGATCGTATGATTGCTGTTACTTTCTTTGCCTTTATTACTATTTTCTTTTGGGCAATATTTGAGCAAGCACCTGGATCACTTACTATTT
>JBLHOX010000365.1:0-3720 GCA_047623725.1 Dokdonia sp.
TCCAAAAAAAAATAGCAACTCGTGAAGCCAATGGTTTTTTGCGTGAGTTGCAATCACCAGAAAAACTAATTGATTTTTCGTCAAATGACTATTTGGGGTTTTCTAAAAACGGACTTTTTTTAGAAAAGGCATCGCAAATTCTTCAAGAAAATAATATACGCAGTCAAGGAGCCACAGGTAGCAGATTACTATCTGGTAATCATATAGTATATCCCATTGTAGAAAATGCCATCGCAGGCTTTCACGAAAGTGAAACAGCACTGATTTTTAATTCTGGATACGATGCTAATATTGGTTTTTTTCAGTGTGTACCTCAGCGTGGAGATGTAATTCTGTATGATGAATTTATTCACGCAAGTATTAGAGATGGCATTACAATGAGTCATGCAAAAGCGTTTAAGTTTTCTCATAATAATTTAGATGATTTAGAAAAGAAACTCATTGCTAGAACAGAAAAAAGAACCCCACAGGATGAAATCTATGTCGTTACCGAATCTGTTTTCTCCATGGATGGTGACAGTCCTGATCTCTCTGCCATACAAACACTTTGCGAGACCTACAACGCACATTTTATCGTAGACGAGGCCCATGCAACGGGAGTGATAGGAACACACGGGCAAGGGTTGGTGCAAATGCTAGGATTAGAAAAACGAGTATTTGCCCGTATAGTCACTTTTGGTAAAGCCATGGGTACACATGGAGCGGCTATTTTATGTAGTAAAGAGTTGCGTGGTTATCTCATTAATTTTGCGCGTTCTCTTATATATACAACGGCATTGCCACCACATACGCTAGCAACGATTTTGGCTTCGTATAATCACCTTATTTCTGATGTAGCTGAAAAACCGCATCCAGCCGTAGGAGAATTACAAGAAAACATAAAAACCTTCACTCAGTATCTGGATACATTTGAGATTCGGCAGTATTTTATACCAAGTAGATCTGCGATACAATGTGTCATTATTCCTGGTAGAGATAAGGTAATAGCGCTTTCGCGAAAGCTAAAACAACATGGATACAACGTAAAACCAATTCTCTCTCCCACAGTACCTGAAGGAAAAGAACGACTTCGATTTTGTTTACACAGTTTTACAACTCAAGAAGAAATTATAGACGTTCTTTCTATTTTAAAAGATATGATACCTAAGTTTACACCATGACCACTTATTTTATTACAGGAATTTCTACAGAAGTTGGTAAAACCATCACTTCGGCTATTGTAACAGAAGCCTTAGAAGCCGATTATTGGAAACCCGTTCAAGCGGGAGAGCTTGACCATAGTGATACACATAAAATACGCCGTTTAGTATCTAATGATATATCGCAATATCACAATAACTCATTTGCATTACAAACCCCTATGAGCCCTCATGCAGCAGCAGACATAGATGGTGTTACTATTAAAGTATCAAAAATCAAACGTCCAAAAACAAAAAACAACCTCGTTATTGAAGGCGCTGGCGGATTGTTAGTTCCTCTTAATGATACTGAGACGGTCATAGATTTGATCCAACCTAAAGATAAAATCATTATCGTATCCAGACATTATTTAGGAAGTATCAACCATACATTACTAACCATCGAAGCGTTAAAAAATAGAAACCTCCCCATAGCAGGGATTATTTTTTCTGGAGACGAGCACCCAACCACCGAAGCCATTATTACAAAAATGGGACAAGTTCCTGTCATAGGTCGTATAGAAGAAGAACCTTATTTTGATGAACGCGTAGTGAGTGAATATGCAGCCTTATTTGAGGAGCGTCTAAAGGCTTTATAAGCGTGTAGAAAAGTCGCGTATTTAAGAAAGCACTTAGAGGATGTTCGTTACATTTGTGTATCTATTAATTCAATGTAGTATATGAGTATTTCGACTATAGATCAAGCACATATTTGGCACCCATTAACACAGCATAAAACCAGTAGCACTCCTATTCCTATCGTAAGAGCAAAAGGCGCGATACTTTATGGAGAAGACGGCACCACTTATATAGACGGGATTGCCTCTTGGTATACCGCCATGTATGGACATTGTCATCCCTATATTATTGAGCAAGTAACCGCTCAGATGAAAACATTGGATCAGATTGTTTTTACAGGATTTACACATCAACCTGCGACCACACTTGCTCAAAAAGTATTAGGTATTCTTCCCGATAATCAGCAAAAGATATTTTTTAATGACAATGGTTCGACGGCTGTAGAAGCAGGAATTAAAATGGCGTTGCAATACCATCATAATAAAGGAGATAAACGCCATACGCTTATTGCTTTTGAAGACGGATTTCATGGCGATACATTTGGTGCCATGTCCGTAAGCGGACTCTCTGTATACAATGGTCCTTTTGAAGACTATTTTTTAAAAGTGCAACGTATCCCGACACCTACAGAAGATAATCTAGAAGAAGTCTTACACGTATTACAAACGATTATAGATACACATCCGTGTGCTGGTTTTATATATGAACCTTTAGTGCAAGGTGCTGCCGGTATGCAAATGCATGATGCCGCAGGACTAGAAGCGATTCTAAAACTTTGTAAAGCAAATGATATTATCACCATCGCAGATGAGGTGATGACGGGTTTTGGAAAAACAGGAAAACATTTTGCATCTCTTTATCTAGAAACCTATCCAGATATTATATGCTTAAGTAAATCGCTTACGGCTGGCTTAGTGCCTATGAGTTTGACGACCTGTACGCAAGAAATATATGATGCTTTTCTAGATGATACCGTATCTAAAGGTTTTTTCCATGCCCACACCTATAGTGCAAATCCTATAGCGTGTGCTGCTGCCATTGCAGGTATTGATTTACTGACGAGTGAAGAAATTCAACATCAAATTAAGCATATTCAAGAGCGGCATACCGCTTTCGCGAAAGCAATAAAAACCCATCCCAAAGCAATTAATGTACGTGTAAAAGGAGTCATATTCGCTTTAGAACTCAACACAGAAATGGAGCGCTACGGAAGCTTGCGTAATCAACTTTTTGAACACTTCATGGATCGAGGCGTTGCCTTACGACCTCTTGGAAATACCATCTACATACTACCACCATTTGTGATTAATGACGAACAGTTGGATACGATATATACTGCTATAGAAGAAGCGTTGAATATTTTTTAAAGAAAAACAAAAACGCTACCTAATAATTAAGTAGCGTTTTGTGTATTATGAATATATAATCCTTTAATAATCTTCCTCTTCTGGTGCATCAAGCCCTTCATTAAGCAGATCAATCACTTCATTATTTTTATCAATACGCACTTCTTGCTCACTATAGGTCCAGACGTCATTTCGTTTTTCCCCCACTACATAAATAGTACCTTCTCCATTTGGACCTTTAATAGGAATTCTAATATCAGCATCACCGCCATCATTACTATAATTAATACTCCCTTGCATAAAGCCATCCGTTTCTATAGGTTCGCCTAACAGTTCAATAACTTGCTCATTGTTTTGTGCCTTAACGACACTATCTTGATACGGCTCTGAGCCCCTCATCATTTTTGTAGCTCCAAAAACGACAGTTACTATAAAAGCAATAAATAAAATAATAAGGGTAAGACATCCTCCTGTTGGGACGACCCATTTCCAATTGCGTTTCCACCACGATTTTTTTTCAATAAGTTCGTTTTGATCAGTCATTGTTTATACTATTTTAAGTTTTAAGTGGCGTTAGTCATTTAATGTTTTGGTAAGGTCTATTACTTGGTCAGTAC
>JBLHOX010000366.1:0-3703 GCA_047623725.1 Dokdonia sp.
CATCATAAAAGTCAGGTACTAACGTAGTACGACCGACGGCTTCATCACGATTTGAGGTTAGAATAAAATTAGAATTTCCTTTAGGAATATAGGTTACTGTACACATATAAATTTGGTCAGAAAATTAGCGTGCAACTTACAAAAATTCTACGAACGGGCGGGACAATATCTCAATAGATTCAAGATGTGCCTGCTTTCGCACTTCAACGGGTTCAGTATAAACTTCGCTTTCGTACTTCAACGGGTTCAGTATAAACTTCGCTTTCGCGAAAGCGTAAACAATTTCGTACCTTCGCATCTCTTAAAATTTAAAAATAAAACACCTATGGGAAAAGGATTTTTTCAAGTACCAATTGCTGTCAATGAACCTGTAAAAGGATATGCTCCTGGATCTCCAGAAAGAGAGGCCGTGGCTGCAGCGTATAAAACACTTTTTAATGCACATACAGAAGTACCTATGTACATTAATGGACAAGAAGTCCGCACAGGAAACACAAGAACCATGTCTCCTCCTCACGATCACAAACATATTGTTGGTGAATATCATATCGCTGAAAAGTCACACATAGAAGAAGCTATTGCTGGAGCATTAGAAGCTAGAACTGCTTGGGCAGAACTTCCTTGGGAACAACGTGCTGGTATTTTCTTAAAAGCTGCCGAACTGATTGCTGGACCTTACCGTGCTCGCATTAATGCAGCAACGATGATTGCTCAGTCTAAAACAGTACAACAAGCCGAAATAGATGCTGCTTGTGAACTTATAGATTTCTTGCGTTTTAATGTTCAGTTTATGACTGACATTTATAATGAGCAACCAGAATCTAGTTCTGATGCTTGGAACCGTTTAGAATATCGTCCTCTAGAAGGATTTATCTACGCGATTACTCCTTTTAACTTCACAGCTATCGCTGCTAACTTGCCTGCAAGTTGTGCCATGATGGGAAATGTTGTGGTATGGAAACCATCGGATAGCCAAATGCTTTCTGCAAAAATTATTTTAGATATTTTCCGTGAAGCGGGAGTTCCTGACGGAGTGATTCAAGTAGTACACGGAGATCCAGTCATGATTACAGATACGGTACTAGCAAGTCCAGATTTTTCTGGATTACACTTTACAGGATCTACACACGTATTTAAAGATCTTTGGGCAAAAATCGGAACCAACATCCATAACTACAAAACCTACCCTCGTATCGTTGGAGAAACAGGAGGAAAAGATTTTATCGTTGCACATCCATCTGCGCCTGCAAATCAAGTAGCAACTGCTATTGTACGTGGTGCTTTTGAATTTCAAGGACAAAAATGTAGTGCTGCAAGTCGTGCTTACGTTCCTGCAAGTATGTGGGCTGCTGTTAAGGAGCAAATTATTAGAGATGTCAACACATTTAAAATGGGATCGCCAGAAGATATGGGCAACTATATTACTGCCGTGATTCATGAAGGTTCTTTTGACAAATTAGCTTCCTTTATTGATCAAGCAAAATTAGATACAGATGCAGAGATCATCGTAGGTGGTGGTCATGACAAATCAAAAGGATACTTTATTGAGCCTACTGTTATTGTAGCAAACGATCCTAAATATACAACGATGTGTACAGAGCTTTTTGGCCCTGTCATGACGATATACGTATATGAAGATGCAGATTGGAGCGCTACCCTAAAACTTGTAGATGAAACAAGTGAATACGCATTAACAGGAGCCATCCTTTCTACCGATCGTTATGCGATACAAGAAGCAACCAAAGCACTTCAAAATGCGGCAGGTAACTTCTATATTAATGACAAGCCAACAGGTGCTGTTGTAGGACAACAACCTTTTGGAGGAGCAAGAGCTTCTGGAACAAATGACAAAGCAGGTTCTGCTTTAAACTTATTACGTTGGGTAAGTCCGCGTATGATTAAAGAAACATTTGTAACGCCAGTAGATTATAGATATCCGTATTTAGGATAATCGTTTTTCGCTTTCGCGAAAATTTACTCATATAAAAATCCGTTCATATTTTGGACGGATTTTTTCTGTTTAAGATTTTCCATATTTTCTGAACGCCGCTATTGTTTGATATATACCATAACTAATGAATATTCTAGAAATCCAGATTATCAAACTAATATCCCAGATTTTTGGTGTTACAGAAAACTTATCTAATTCTAATTTAGGAAATGAGCTTATGAAAAATATATAATCCTTTACAAGGTCAGGATAAAAAAAATCTTTTTGTAATATATTTAAGTACCCTAAAAAACAAGCAAAAGCTATCAAAAATGTAAAAAACATTCCTTGAAACCAACTCCTTCCAAAATTATTAGAAATCCAATTTAGAAATAACAAGACTTTATCAAAACCTATTTTTTTGCTAAACAATAAATATCGATATTCTAATGATTGATATCTATTTGCCGTGTCAATATCACCTTTGTTTTTTGCTGACTTTTTAAGTTGATTGTATACATTTTTGAGGTTCGTTTTATTGAGAGATTTATCTTTTAACCCATATCCTATTTGAGGATTTGTAGAATATGATTTTATATTAAAAGGATAATTAGAAAAATCAACACTTGACAAACTACTATCACTTATAACCAACTCATCAAAAATCTCAAGATTCGTATTTAGAAATGCTAGCTTTCCAACCGTTGATTTATTTATGACAAAAAAATTGCCAAATATAATATCAGAAAAAGAGATGTTACCATTATTTTGAAAATCTGACAGATGCAAAGTGGTAGTCGCTATATTTTTAAAATACATATTACCTAAGTTTACTCCACTAATATTTAAATGTAAATTTGCATCTTCTACAACTATATTTCCTTGATTTACACCATCCATTGACATCATTGTGGAATTATCATCACTAGTAGTCTCTGGCTTTTTAGAATTAAATGTGAAAAGTTTTTTAAAATTATTATTTGATAGATCAAGAGTATTGATTTGGGATAAACTTAGAGTATAATTTTTTTCAAAATTATTAGAATGTATGGATAAAGAATGAATTTTCAAGTTTCTTTCGGAGTTAGTCAATACATCATATGAATTAAACCAAATTAAGCCATCAAAAACACTTCTGTAGAACGTTATATATTTATAAATACCTTCATTTATATCAATCCGATTTTTAAATATAGAAGATTCTAAAATTAAATTCTTTACTTCAACTTCTCCTTCTAATAGAATCGACTCATTAAATGTTCCAGATAAATCTATCGTATCATAATTACCTGCATTAAACTTAATCTTAGAATAAAGAGATGAAGATATTATTTTAAACTTCTTAATTTTATTATTTATACTCACTATCTCAGACTCTGATAATGAATATTCATTATTAACATCCTTTAGAATAAATTCTGAAAGTTCATTATTACTAATAAAAATATCATTATAAAGTCCATTTATGTTTATTTTTCCTGTTACAGAAAAAGTAATTGACAGAAGATTACTTTTATTTAATTCTAATTTTAGTGGATCATTCTTAAAAGAACATCCTATAAACTCAATTACTTCAGCTTCACAATTTTTTATTTGAGAGTATCCTTCAAAAATGCAATTATAGAAATAGAGCTTTTTTATTCCTTTAATAGGGTTACCCATTTGCATCTCAATTATTTGATTATGAGCATTTTATTTTGTAAATTATATTCAAATCCAAGTGAGATGAGAATATTAAAAGAGCTTGAAAGACAGGTATTTAAGGATCGTTTT
>JBLHOX010000367.1:0-3700 GCA_047623725.1 Dokdonia sp.
CTATTATAAATAACATCCCCCCTATCTGGGTGATTAATGGGGCTGTCTATCAAGATGTTCCTAATTTTCTGGATGTACAACAAATCGCAAGTATATCTGTATTAAAGTCAGTGATGGCTAGCTCTCGTTATGGAACAATCGCTGCAGGTGGCGCATTCCTTATAAAGACCAAAGATCAGGTATATGATAAAGCTATAAAACCAAAAGAAAACACAGCACTTGTAAAAGGAAATGATTATGCAGAAAGTACGGTGCAAACCATGGAAGATGTAATCCCTGGCTATATCGTGCGCATGCGCAAACTTCCTAATGCTAATGATCAATTTAAACTTTACAAAAAAATCTCTAGGACACAATCTTCACCACTAGAATTTTATGTAGATGTGGCAAAACATTTTGATCAAGTAGATAAGAACCTAGCAAATAAGGTACGTGAAGACCTTGCTTATATCTCTAGGAATAATACAAAAGCCCTACGCACATTAGCCTATTTATATGAAGTAGGAGGTGACGCAAAAAAAGCAGCTTGGGTGTATGAGCGTATTTTAAAGATTGCCCCTTCAGAAGCACAATCATATCGTGACCTTGCCTTGATATATCAAGAAAAAGAAGTAGGAAAATATAACCAAGCATTAGAGCTGTATATCAACATGCTTGGAGAACAAATTAAAGGAATAAACTTTGAAGGCTTAGAAAAGCCATTACAAAGCGAACTTAAACACTTGGTAGTACTACATAAAGATAAAATTGATTTTGAAAGATTACCTAATGAGTGGTTAACAACAGATTTTGATCTAGATATCCGAATGGTTATTGAGTGGTCTGATCGTACGGTTCCTTTTGAGTTTCAGTTTGTAAATCCAGATAAGAAATTCTTTAAGTGGCCACACACATTAGAAGAAAGTAAAGATAGACTTGATGCAGAGTTGGCGCAAGGGTTTCAAACAGAAGAATTCATTATAGATGACGCTCCAAAAGGAGAGTGGTTAATTAATGTACAATATTTAGGAGATGCTGGAGATTATGTCCTACCTCCATTTTTAAAGTACACCGTATATAGAAACTACGGAACTTCAAAAGAAACCAAAGAAGTAAAGGTGGTTAAGTTATTTAATCAATCAGACAAAGTAACCTTAGGGAAGATTGTTTTATAGTACGCTTTCGGCATAGCCGAAGTTTATGTTGAGCTTGTCGAAATACGAAAGCGTATAGTTATAATTCTCCTTCCCATTCACCATAAAACTGTTTTAGAAACGCCTCCATATATTGGTGGCGTTTTTCTGCTATAATACGCCCTGTTTTTGTATTCATTTTATCTTTGAGAAGTAATAATTTTTCGTAAAAATGATTGATCGTAGGCGCTGTCGATGCTTTGTACTGCTCTGGTGTCATATCAAGTTCAGGTACTATAGAAGGATCATAGATCTTTCTGTTTTTAAACCCACCATAATTAAATGTTCTGGCAATTCCGATAGCTCCTAGCGCATCTAGTCTATCTGCATCTTGCACCACATCTAGCTCTAGAGAGGTAAATGTTTGCTTTTTATTACCTCCTTTAAAAGAGATATTTTTTATAATCTGTACCACGTGTTCTATAACCACACTATCAGTATTTTGACTTAGCAGAAACTCACTAGCCATCTTAGGAGCAATCGTCTCGTCTCCATTAAAGAACTTTGAATCTGCTATATCGTGTAATAAAGCACCTAATGCTACAATGAGAGGGTCTACATCTTCTCCT
Source organism: Dokdonia sp. (assembly GCA_047623725.1). Taxonomy (GTDB): domain Bacteria; phylum Bacteroidota; class Bacteroidia; order Flavobacteriales; family Flavobacteriaceae; genus Dokdonia. Next base: position 1,742 of record JBLHOX010000367.1, read on the forward strand.
TTGGCAATACCTACCGCATTTTTATACACCCGTTCTATATGAAACCAATCGTGCCCGCCTTCTGCATTTGCAAGTGTCTTCTTTACAAAAGAAATGGTACTATCTATAAGTTGTTGATCTGTCATTTTGTGTCTACTAATAAAAGTATTTTTTTCTTGAATGTACGCTTTCGCGAAAGCATAAAAATAAAAAAACCGCTCTAATTTAGAACGGTTTTTTATCATTTTACAAAGTTTGACTAGCAATGCTCACCAAAAGCTTCGATAAGGTTTTCTGCAATCATCTCTGCTGGACGACCTTCGATATGATGACGCTCTATCATGTGTACAAGCTCTCCATCTTTAAATAAAGCCATAGAAGGACTAGATGGAGGAAACGGCACCATAAAACTACGAGCAAGATCTGTTGCTTCGCCATCTACACCTGCAAATACAGTATAAACATTATCTGGTTTTTTCCCGTTGTTTACAGCGTGTACCGCTGCTGGACGTGCATTACGAGCAGCACAACCACAAACAGAGTTTACAACCACAAGAGTTGTTCCTTCTTTTTTCATAGCTGCGTGTACGTCGTCTGTTGTATGTAATTCTGTGAAGCCATTGTTGGTAAGGTCTTCACGCATTGGTTTTACTAAATCTGCTGGATACATAATCAATTTATTTTGAATACAAAGGTACAAAAAGCGTTCCTTAATTTATAGACGGTAATTTTGACAGTTTATTACACCTGTATCATACAAGGTGTGACACTTAAGAAAAAACGCTCCTTGTCATACCACAAGATGAAAACAATCGTAACAATCTATAGAAATCTACGTCATATATACCAGAACCCTTATTTTTGTGGTTCTTTTACACAATAGAAATTATACATGATTAAATATATAGGTGCAGTTATTGGATTTTTTGTGCGTGGCATATTTGGTGCTTTAGCAGGCTATTTAATAGGAAGCCTGATTGATCGAGTACTATCACCAAATAAAACAGGGCAACAAAGAAGAGGATTTAAAGACATCTTTGAGCAAGCGACGCAACAGACCGTTTCTCCTGGAGATTTTGAATTAAATTTACTATCACTTGCCTCCATTGTGATCAAAGCAGATGGTAATGTGAGTCAAAGCGAACTGGATTATGCACGTCAGTATTTTGTAAGAGCTTACGGAAAAGAACGCGCCAATGCAACGTTTAGAACTTTTAACGATGTGATAAAAAACCGAGATGTATCTGCAGCACGTATCTGTACATATCTTAATAATCGGACGCGTTATGAGGTACGTTTACAGATTTTACACTTTTTATTTGGAATTGCTCAAGCAGACGGTAATGTGAGCGAACTAGAAGTTAATGTAATGTCAGAAATCGCAGGGTATTTTAGAATCAATCATCAAGATTTTGAAAGTATCAAAGCCATGTTCCTTAAAAGTGCCAATAGTGCGTATAAAATCCTAGAAATACAAAAAGATGCTACTAACGACGAAGTGAAAAAAGCCTTCCGTACCATGGCAAAAAAATACCATCCAGATAAACTACAACACATGGATGAAGCCTATCGTAATGGTGCCGAAGATAAGTTTAGAAAGGTTCAAGAAGCCTACGAAACGATTCAGAAGGAACGAGGGATATAATCCCTCACCTAAATTGGCTCCCAAGGGGAGAGGACTTTTCATTTTCATTCCCTCGAAGGAGGGAATCCCATTCTTTGCTTACGATAAAAAAATAGAGTAACACTCTATTTTAGAATACTACTCTATTTTTAATGCGTTCCCTTTGAGAACGGGATTTTTAAAACTATTTTACTATCCTGAAAATAGGTGTTTATTGATGTTATTCGCTTTCGCGAAATTTTTCTTAGCTTAACTTAAAATTTGATATAATACAATCCACTTGACAATCACTAAAATATATACAACCAAAAAACTAGAAAAGTTAGTTAAGAAACTTATTGTGACTGACCAAAATG
>JBLHOX010000368.1:0-3689 GCA_047623725.1 Dokdonia sp.
ATGTTCATTCAAAAAAAGCCATAGGTCATTATGGAGGTGATAAAGGATTTAGAAGTTTTTTAATGATGATTCCAGAACAAGATATAGGTATTGTTCTTCTCGCAAATTGTGATTATAATGAAGATTTTAGGCAAGAGATTGTATATGAAATCGCATCATTGATGCATCATTAGTAGTACTTATACCACTTAAAACATAAAATAAGATGAATAATTTGTTTCTGTTGCATTCAAATTTCAATATAAAATAAAACCGTAACTAAGACTAAGATTTGATTTTCTACCTCATCTGAACACACCATAATTCAAATTCTTTTACCTGATTTTACATTCTAAGTGGTATTATTTCTAATCAATTAATGTAGTAAGAAATAGGAAATCAAAATGATCACTGAAGGCAATCATAGCCACTAAAATCCCGTATAAATACGTTAATTTTGTTGAGTGTTTACATATATTTTTATATCAATATAAAACAAATCCTCATGAAAATTACAATCACAAACAAATCTGCTGTCACTGACCTAAAAGAAATCTTTCTCCTATTAACAGGAAATAGTTTTAAGGGCAGCGGAATTACGGTGGGAAAACCAACCCCTTTATCAGCTCTTACAAATAATTCTTTTGACCTTACTCAGATTGATGGTGGACGTTTATATGTTTCTTACTATACGGCATTACCTGCATTTCCAGCGCCTACTTCAGATAATTATTATGGATATATAGAACTGACTTTAGGAACAGATAACGTTTTATGGACAGACCTTTCTTCGGTAGATACATTTGGTGTGCCAATCGCCATGGAGTTAGGGGCTACAAAATTGGGGTATTCAAAATCTCATAATACCATTGTACAAGAAATAGCGACGGCTCTAGGAGGAACAAACGGTACTGCAGTGCAACGTAAAAACGGAAAAGGAAATACAAAAGTGGTAGGCGCTAATGTGCTTTATATGAATCAACCATCTTATGATTCTTATTTAAAGTTATTGAAAGGAAAATCACTGACTATAAAAAGCTTACCTACAAGTCCTTTAAAATATGATTTTACAGGAACGTTTAATACGGATGGAAGTATCTCTTTAGCTTCAACATCACCAAAGCTTACTTTTGAAATTCCTGCTGTCGATTTAACTAATAAAACGATTTATTTGAGTAATGGGGATTGTAAATACAATGGCGTTAAAAGGAATGCCATGAGTCCAAATGATACCTGTGCCGCTGTGTACCGAGATGTTATGGTAGGCATTAATGAAGGGTATTTCTCGGCTACTGGAACAAATGATAGTTCGCTGTTTCCTACCATGACTCCTTTTGCAAGCGGACATGGAAATGCGTATGCGAAAGTAATTCATGAAGGGTCTGACTCTTATGGATATCCATTTTCAGATTTGAATTTGAAGACATTAATTAAAGTACCAGTAACTGCTGCTTCAAACCTAGCACTTACTATTTTGGCAGACGATGCGACAAGTTAGAGGGTTTAACCTGCATTATGTATAGAACTTTGTATCTTCAAGTTGTATGCATAATGCTTGTTAATCACATCCCTCGGCATCTAGCGCTATAAACCTTGTATCCTCTAAAACAGGATAGTTTTGAGAATCTAGCGTGAGTGTGTATTCATATTCTTTACCGCTGTCAAAGTTTAAGGTGAGATAGGAATTATTTTGCACGGAATAGATCGTGTAATTTCCACGACTATCCTCATTGCTATTTGCATATCCAAAACCTTGATCTCCATCAAAGGATGCGTGACTATTAGCGTAAAAGGTAAAGGTGCCGTTGGGACATAAGGTAATGATTCGGGTGATGCTACTACCATCTATACCTCCGCGTGTATCTCTGTAGGTTAATTTCTTACCTACCAAACGTTCTTGCCATTGCTGTGTGATCGCAGACGCTTTGGGTTTAAAGAATTTTACTGATGTTGCTAATTGATTTGCTGCATTGATATGATCTTGGCTAAAAGCGCCTGTTTCTGTTAGAATGATGATACTCATTCCTTTTCCTTGACCATCTATGAGACCAATAGCATACGCTTTGACTGCTGTACTATAATTATAGGTTCCTTTATAAAACCCTTCGGCTCTTTTAGAATTAACTGTTTTAAAAGCACCATCGGCTGTGAGGTTAAATCCATCATCTTGGATTCCTTTTTGTGCTGTTGCGATAAGCGATTGAATGGTTGTTGCAGGATTTTCCATTAAAATCATCATCCCCGGAATGGTGGTATGGCCAAGCACAATGTATTCTCCTTGGATGTCTCCTGTCCAACCTTCAGGTATTGTAAATGAAAGTCCAAAATCTTCTAACGAAACTTGTTCTTGTGCTTTGATTTCTAGTTGAAATAGAAATAGCAATGCAAGTAGGAATAGGTGTTTTATACTCATGATCCTAGTATTTTAAGTCATCTTATAAAGATGTGTCCTTATATAAAAGTACTTAAAAAAATAAATAGAAACATTTTAGCCTTTTAGACGTCTTTCTTTTTTACGCCCTAATCTGCTGTCATCTATGAAAAGAAAAGTAATTAAAACACTTAAAATACTTTCTATTAGTCTTTTGTTATTCATCATCGTTTTTGGCGTCGCTATTTTATGGCCTTTACCTACGCTTACGCCTCCTCCTTCTCACGAACGTATTATTATAACATCTGCAAACATTATTGATGTAACGTCTGGAAATATTTTAGAGAATAGAGATATCTTAATAAAAGATAATCGCATTCATACGATTGACACTTCTGGCGTTTTGGTGATACATACATCGGATGTTGTCATTGACGGTCGTGGAAAATATGTGATCCCTGGATTATGGGATATGCATACACATTCTAACCAACATTCAGAATGGCTACATCACCCTTTGTATATTGCTAATGGAGTCACTGGAATAAGGGATATGTCTGGGCAACTCAATGAAAGAGATAGCTACTGGGCGGGAAGCAAAGAACGATTGCAATGGAATAAAGAGCTACAAGCACACACACGAGTAACGCCTAGATACGTTTTGCAAAGTAGTTATCAAATGGATGGATTTTCGTCTGTCCCAAGTGGATTTCCTGATTTTTTCAAACTCAATCATGCTAAAGATGTAGATTCCCTATTACAATTTTATAAAGATGAAAATGTTGATTTTATCAAAGTGTATCAACAAATTCCTCCAGATTCGTATCGAAAATTAGCCGCACAAGCACCTCTGTACGGAATGCATATTGCAGGACATAAACCCATGTTTGTGAGTCTTGAAGAAGCCATTGATTTAGGACAACGCAGTTTTGAACACGGTCGTGTATTTATGTTTGAATCGTTCCCTAAAGCAGATAGTTTACGTACCGTAAAAGACTGGAAAGGTTTCTTTAAAAAATCAAAAAGATCTATGGTTGCAGATTTTAATTCTGAAAAAGCCACACAGCTCATGAAATTGATGAATGAGAAAGATTCCTATTGGGTACCAACACTTCAAACACTAAAATTTGAAGCATTTGCGCATAAAGACACGTTTATTGACAACCCAAATTTAAAATATATTACGTCTGCAAGAAAAAAGCTATGGTGGGGAATAGATGTCAATAATAACAAGAAAAAGAATCTATCTTCAGAAGAGAAAGGGTTAAGTGCTGATTTTTATCAGGCTGCTAAAGAACAAGTCCGTATGGCAAATCAACTGAATGTCCCTATTATGACA
>JBLHOX010000369.1:0-3657 GCA_047623725.1 Dokdonia sp.
GACTCCGTGTTTCCTTTGCAATTGACAAGAAGTACGATAAGCGCAAATGCGGCCATTAAAAAAAATAAGGTACGATCTAGTTTGAATATTTTTTTAGGAAATGACATAGCTTTTATTTTAAGTTAAAATTACTAAAAAATCAAGAGTCTGCAAGCTGCATTAACGTTTCATACACTTTATGGGTAGGCAATCCCATGACATTAAAATACGATCCTTCCAGTCGTGTGACAGCAATATACCCAAACCATTCTTGTATGCCATAGCCTCCAGCTTTATCATAAGGTTGAAAGTTATCTATGTAGTGATTTATTTCTTCTGCCGTCAGGGTTTTAAATGTCACTTGGGTGGTGTCGTGTACGGTGATTTGCTTTTCAGAAGTTGTAAAACAAACACTGGTAATGACTTCGTGTGTATTTCCAGAGAGGCTTGAAATCATTTCAAATGCTTCCTCTTTATCTTGGGGTTTATTAAGGGCTTTATCTTTAAACCATACAATCGTATCACTTGTAATAAGAATGTCAGGTTCTTGTAATTCTTTAAAAGCTGCCGCTTTTAATTGGGCTAGATAATCGGTGATTTCGGCTCCTTTATACTGTTTTGGAAAAACTTCATCGATAGGTTGAAGCTGAATGGTAAAGTCTAGTCCAAGCTCTTTAAAAAAGAGTTGTCTACGAGGAGATCCAGAAGCAAGAATGATGTTTTTATGCTGTAATCGTTTAGATAGCATTTTCGATAGCGTATGATATGAATGGAATGGAGATGATACCTATAAACATGATAATTTTCAAAATAAGTGAAAGTCTTGAAAATTGACTTTTTTTATCAGCTTCCCATAATTGTGTGGCTACATATCCTAGCGGAGCAATGACTCCAAAAAATAAAATCACTACCGTTATTTTATGATCGTATAAAAAGGTGAATGTATACCAAGAAATAAGTGTCATAGTTATCAAACTGAGTACCGAGGCAATACGAGCTGTTCTTTGTGCACCAAGGATAATGGGTAGTGTACGATATCTTGCTACATGGTCTCCTTGAATATCTTCTACATCTTTTACAATTTCCCTAATAAGATTGATCAAGAATGCTGCAATTGAAATGTCTATAATAATGTCTAAAAGAAACATTCTGAACTCACCATCATAACCAGGGTCTATGGGTAATAACTCAAATATACCTACAATGGCTATAGAAATAGCAACGGTTAAGCTTACTAGCACATTCCCAACAAGTGGCATCTTTCTAAGGAATCTAGAATACATATATAATGCAAATCCAGTACCTGCAAAAATGAGAAAGTATAATGGTTCTCCTAGAACAGCAGAAAGTGTAAATCCAAAACCAATACCTACAAATGTAAATAGGTAATAGAGAAATTTAGCTCGCTTTTCATCTATAGAAACTGCTACGGTTCTTCGTTTTGGTTTATTTATTTTGTCTGCGGTGATATCAATAATATCATTAATGATATATCCTCCTGCTGCAATAAGTACGGTTGCTATAACAAGAAAGGTGAATCCTAATGTGCTTAATGTGAGCTCTATATCAAATGGGTTAAAAAAGCCATACATGATGATACATTGCGTAGCAATAACCATTATCAAATTAGGAAATCGGATAAGACGTAAATACTTCACTTAGGATTGGTCTGTGTGGTGAGTTGAACAAAGTAAGGTAAATTAACTAGAGTATAAAAAAAGTTATGAATTTTTAACGTCTATTTTTTTAGCATGAATAGTATATTACAAAGAATCCTTTACAACTTCCTTTATCTCAGTAACGATAGAATCTACTTTTGTTTCTATCGTTTCTTTGATGGTATTTTGAGTCGCTTCTATAATATTTGTAAGATCTCTAGTACCTTCAATATCTACTTCGTTTTTGTTTGGATAGAGATCTTCATCCGTCAACCCTTCAGAGGTTTTCCAAGTTTCTCCTAATTGCTTTAAGATGGTATCTTCCCATTGTGAAGGGTGTTTTGCATCTACCCATATTACATCTCGATATTCTACATCTATTAAGGCAAGATCTGGTGTGGCAGCACCATCAAATTTTTTGCTATCATCACGCTTGGCAGCCACGGTACTGATCACAAACATACGTTTACGACCGCCTATTTTTTTAACAAAAGGACGGAACTCCACAGGTTTATTGACAGACCAATCGTATTCTTTACGAGATTCAATTACTTTAAGAGGCATCGCAGAAACTCCAGCAAGTCCTTCTTTTTTAGCCGCGTGGTTATAGTAATATAATTTGTCTGTTCCATCACCGGGAACTAAAACGCTAAAAGATAAACTCGTGCGCTCTTCTCCTATAGGCTCTAATCCAAACCAATGATACAAACCGCTATACGCTTGCGTCTCGATGCCACTCCAATTAAAATCGGTGACAAAAGGCTGTTGGTTTTCATCATCTTTAAGATCAGGAATCTTTACAGCCGTTTCCATATTCCAAGGTAACGGATCTGTAAAACCACCCAAAAATTGAAGCGATTTTGCTTGTAAACGTGACACCTCTTCACTCAACGTATTTTGCTTGGTTAAAAACGGATAATTTTGTGTTTCAGAAGGCGATACATAGGTTCCTTTTCCGATGGTAATACGTTCTATATAATCTGAGGCAGTATGCTCTCCAGATTCAATAATCATGACACCACCGTAGGATGGGTATGGAAAGAAAAAACCTTTCCATTTAATGAGGTTCACCACTTGTACCCATTTACCATCATCATTTTTCATATAATATACTTGACTAGGCTCTAGCGTAAATAATTGAAAAAAGTTAAAACGTTGCACCACGGCATTATAGGTATTTCTACTAAACGCAAGTGATTCCCCTATAGAAAAAGTAACAGGGACTCTATTTTTATCAGCAAAACGCGGAAATGGTGATGTGCTTTCTACCGTAAAAAGTTCTTCTGTATTGTCATTCATACGTTGGAACATATACTCCTTGGCAGGTTGTACCGCCATCGTCCACTGGTTTACGGTATCGATACGTACCAGTTGCGGAGGCGATACTTCTTGTGTCTCACCAATAGACTCGTACGCCATAGTCACAATATTATTGTACGGTTGGATACGTTCGTTTTGCGTTAATGGAAGCTCATGAATCTCAACAAGATTTAAATTATTATACACATTATACGTTTGCATGTATTGATACAATCCTGTTTTCCAACCGGCAAACCATAAGACGCCAAAAAAGGCAACAATCCCAACTAGATATAAAAGACGTTTCCCTGTCTGTACGCTTGCGCGAAACTTTCTAAGCATAAACCATAAGAAGAGTCCGCTTATTAAAATAATAAACACATACTTACGTAAAAATAATAACGCAGGCTGATAATCGTCTCGTAAGAAAAATAAGAGCAAGATCAACACAACCGCACTGATCACAACAATACGTTTTTGTTTTCCCCCTTTTTGCCAATATGATTTTATCATGGTTGTTTGTTTTATGCCCGCAAAGGCAGATTCTTTTCATACCCGCGTAGGCGGGTATCTCGTATCTCTTCTTATCTACTCTTTATTCTATTCCCGCTTTTTAGAGAAAATAATATAGAACATAGATACTAGACTTCTTTTGTTATTGTTTACGCTTTCGCGAAAGCGTAGGTATTCTGTTTTTAATTGAAAAGCTCACTCAGCTTTA
>JBLHOX010000370.1:0-3655 GCA_047623725.1 Dokdonia sp.
ATTCCGTTAGGGTGGAAGGGTAAAAACTTACGATTAAATTTTATAGCTGTGACAGGATCAAATGCAACCGTACGTTCTCCATCAAAGGAGATTTCTTTGCTTGCTTTGATTTTCTCAATCGTTGTAGGAATGGCATCAATAGCACAGGTTTGTGGGTCTGATCCAATAAGTCCCATCATGACCGCTACATCGGTTGCATGGCCTTTTCCTGTAAGTGATAAAGATCCGTATAAATCGATGTGCAAACGATCTACAGTGTCAAATAGGTTGTCTTCTTTTAGCTTTTTTATAAAGCGTCGTGCTGCGCGCCAAGGACCTAATGTATGGGAGCTGGATGGACCAACGCCTATTTTTAGCATATCAAATATAGAGATACATTCTATTTCTTTTTCTTTCATGTAAGATCGTATTGCATGATGTAGTCTGTCTGAATTTCGGCAATCATATCGTATTGATGCGTGCCCGTGACCTTAAAACCACACTTTTTATAAAACCGAATCGCATTTGGATTTTCTTCCCAAACACCTAACCAAATGTAGTTTTTTTCCAGTTTACGTGCTTCAGAAATAGAAAAATCTATTGCTTTTTTTCCAAATCCTTGACTGAGGTACGGGATATCTATATAAATACGTTCCACTTCGAGCCCATTTTGTTGTTGAAATTCTGTCTGTGCGTTCCCCATGTTTAGTTTGAGATAGCCAACAATAGCATCTTTGTCTTTTATAAAATACCAATAAGAGTAAGGTGCTAAAAGTTGTTTTTCTAAGTGCGCTTTCGCGAAAGCGTACCCCGTATAGCTCTCCAATACACCAGGTTTGTTATTATGTGCAAATGCATGGATATACGTGCGGGTAGCTAGTGCCTGTAAAACGTCAATATCTTGTAATTGAATAGGAGTAAACAGCATGTTATAAAGATAGGAATGAAATAATGAAATGAAAATTAGTTGAAATCTTTAGTTTTTTCTTCAACCCTAAAGGAAGAACTAAAAATTTGAGAGATATTCCCTTTAGGCTTAGGGCAAAATCGATGAAATGAGGTCATGAGGAATTCGTTTTTAGTACTCTTACTATTGACTGACTAACTAACGACTAACAGCTAAAAATTGACAGCTACTCCATTAACTAGCCAGTATGACGACGCCTACCACAAATGCGTTATTCATAAAATGAAGTCCCATAGACCAGATAAGCCCTTGGTTTTTTATCTTAATCCATCCCATCATAAAACCTGAAATAATACGAGGTACAATGAGTGTAAACAACGCAAGATTGATGACAAAGTTATCTACATAATTATTAATGTGTACGAGTCCAAAAACCATAGAAACAACAATGAGGGCAAGCGTTGTATGTTTATGAAGAAACGTACGCAATCGCTGTGTGGCGGTTTCTGTAATAAGGTGTTTTAAAATATAAAATAAGACAAAGAGCAATACGCCAGCAAATGCCAATACAATACCCCAATGAATATCTCTAGGCAAAAAGCGCAGTCCTATAAAAACAGGCCATGAGCAAATAAATAAAATAATATCCGTATGCTTAGGTTTGATGAGGGTTCTAAACATCATTTCTTCTACAATAGGCGCAAAAATGCAGGCAAGAATAAAAAGCTTAAATGGGTTGTTTTGTGAGAGTTCTTTGAGTGTTGTGTCTTCATACCCACCTGCTTTGAGTTCAGGAATCCAGATGCTCAGTATGCCAATGGTGATAAAAAAGAGGATGTATAATCCCCACATTCTAAAAAAGGCTTTAAAAAGGAGGCGTGTCTTTTGGCTTGAAGTCATATAGTTACATAAGTTGTAGCATTAGTATGCGAAAGTAGTATTATGTTACTGTTGGAAATATTCTTTTTAATTGGAAAAATTCCATATTTTTGAGTTATGGAAATAAGTGCATCAGGAAAAGTAAACATTACTACAGATCGTCATCAGGCAGAAGTCTCAAAGCAGACAGGCTTTCCGAGTGCTGCCACCCATTATATGGAAGCGCCTATTGATCTTAATGAGGAACTTTCTATCCATAAAGATGCTACTTTTTATATTAGAGTAAAAGGAAATACGTGGAAAGATTTTACCATTCTAGATAAAGATGTCCTTATCATAGACAGGTCGCTTACGCCTGGTTTTGAAGATTTGGCGCTTGTAGTACAAGAGGGGAGTTTTAAAGTGATACGTGTTCCTTTTGATAAGGCGCAAGAATCATGTGTACTCTGGGGAGTAATTACGTATATAATACACTACGCGCGATGATCGCCATGGTAGACTGTAATAGTTTTTATGCCTCTTGTGAGCAGGTGTTTCGACCAGATTTGTGGGGGAAACCTGTGGTGGTATTGAGTAATAATGATGGGTGTATTATTGCCGCAAACAAAGAAGCAAAACAACTGGCGCATATTCCTATGTTTGAAGCAGTCTATAAAATCAAACATATTCTTATAGAAAACAAAGTAACCTGTTTTTCTTCTAACTATACCTTGTATGGCGAGATGTCACAAAGGGTGATGAATATATTAGGGACATTTTCTCCCTGTGTAGAAGTATATAGTATTGATGAAGCTTTTCTTGATGTACATGGATTATCTCATATTAATATGCGGGCGTATGGGTTTGAGATGAAGGAACGTATTTATAGAGATACGGGTTTGCCTGTAGGTGTTGGCATTGCTCCTACAAAAGTATTGGCCAAGCTAGCCAATCGTATGGCAAAGAAGATTCCTATCTACGATCATGTCTATGTGATGGATACAGACGCCAAAAGAATAGCAGCTTTACAATGGGCAGATGTAGGCGATATCTGGGGTATTGGAAGAAAACATGTACAACGACTCCAGGCAATAGGTGTCTTTAAAGCCATCGATTTTGTAGAATTGCCCCTAGCTTGGGTTCGTAAAGAGATGACTATTGTAGGAGAACGATTATGGAAAGAATTACGAGGAGAATCATGCTTGGAATTTATGGAGATTCCTAATCTTAAAAAAGCGATTGGGACGGCAAAGTCATTTGGACAGAAACTACCTGACCTAGGAAGAATAGAAGAAGCCTGTGCCTATTATATCACAGAAGTTGCAGAAGTATTACGCGCTCAGAAATCTTGTGCTACCTATATACATGTAGCCCTTTATACAAATTACCATAGTACGGTAGATAAACAGTATTCAAACCGTACTACCATTACTTTACCAATACCTACTAGTGATACATTTACACTCATTGGGCAAGCACGTAAAGCGTTACATCAGATCTATAAATCTGGATATAGATATAAAAAGGTAGCGGTAAACCTGACAGGATTGATCCCGCAAAATCACGTACAAGGCAATCTCTTTGAACAACAATCTAAGAGTGCCGATCCAAAACTGATGCAAACACTAGATATCTTGAATAGAAAATTTGGAAAAACAACCGTGTCTTCTGCCATGATTGGAACCCGTGTAAAAGAGTGGGAATTAATCAAGCGAGAGCGAAGTCCTAGGTATACGACACAGTGGCGAGAGTTGCTAGAGATAGGCTAGTCGTGCGTTTAGATGTTTTTTGTCATTTTTTGTTTCCGCTTTCGCGAAAGCAAAAAATGACACCTTGTCAGCTTATTTGCAGTGGCATAATGATTGTCTATTGTGTAGTGTAGAAAATTTTAAATAACACTTAAACACTATA
>JBLHOX010000371.1:0-3653 GCA_047623725.1 Dokdonia sp.
CTTTCTTTTATGCTTGCCTTTTTTGACGGATGGAAGCGAACTTTGTTATTTGCTTTTGGAGGAGTTGCTCTTATTTATGCGATGAATATAACACGTATCGCGTTACTTACTGTAGGTATTTATGAATACCCAGAATATACCGAATTGCTTCATGGAACTGTTTTTCCTGCAGTGATTTATGGCACGGTGTTCTTGTTGTGGTTGGGATGGATTCGATCGTATAAAAAACAGCCAACAGAATGAAAGGTGTCTTACGTGCATTCGTTGTTTTTTTATGTTTATTAGGATTTGTCTTTATACGCTTTCGCGAAAGCGAACTCTTCTATGATCCCCTTATTCCATTTTTTAAAAGTAATTATCAGAGAATGGCGTTGCCAGATATGGAAATGGGAAAGCTATTTTTACACCTGTTTTTGAGATACCTTATCAATACAGGGGGCTCTCTTATTATATTATGGATGGCTTTTAAAGAACGCGGTATTATTAAATTTGCATCTCTTTTTTATGGGGTTGTATTTGTAGTATTAGTATTAGTGCTTAGTATTTTATTTAAAACCCAAGAAGTAGGAGCGTATTTGCCAATTTTTTATGTGAGACGATTTTTAATACAACCTATCCTATTATTTATGTTGTTACCTGCATTTTATTACTACCGAAAGATGAGTAATTCTTAATCAGATTGTATCTTTGTAGGTAAAGTATATTCCTATGAAAAAGCACATCTACCTTCTCGCAATTATAGCCTTTTTTTCGTGTAAAAATAATGAGCCAGAAGTAAAAACTGCTCCTTCACAAGTAGCTCATAAAGCGACACCACAAACTGGGGATTTAAATGAAACAGGTACTAAAGTAGATGTTGTTTTTGAAAATGAAAAATTTACAGAAATCTATAATGCATATCTAGACGTAAAAGCGGCTCTTGTTAATACAGATAATGAAACTAGTGCAACGACCACTCGTGCCTTCTTAATGCTTTCAAAGGGTTATGATGGCTACACTGCTATACATAATGCTACGATTTCTTTTGCAGAGGCAACTACAGTAAAAGAGAGACGTGTTATTTTTGAAAAAGTATCTACGGCTATGGAGATACAAATAGCAAAAGAGAAGATCGTTTCTGGAGCTGTATATAAGCAGTATTGTCCTATGGCATTTAATGGGAAAGGGGCTTATTGGTTATCAAACTCTAATGAGGTGCGTAACCCATATTTTGGAGATCAAATGCTTAAGTGCGGTGTTGTAGAAAAGGAAATTAAATAGTTTAATTTTTTTGAGTTATGGCCATAAAAAAAAGAAAATTAAGTATCATTCAAATACTCACTATCGCCTTTGCAGTACTTTGTCTAGTATGGGAACGTAATATTCAATTATACCTAGGAGAACATCAATTAGAAAATAGTTTTGCAACTCGCAAAGACTTATTTATAAGCATTCCTATACTCGTTGTGCTTATTTTTATCTCCATTCGTCAGTGGAGGAAAAATAAATGACCTAATTTATTTCTGCAATTTCTCTAAAAAGAGAAGACCAATTTACATCTCCAAATTTATCTCCAAGACGTATAATAACAATATCCTTTTCTGGATGTATATACATAAACTGTCCTAAAACACCTCTCGCTTGATAATCTGTGTAAGGTGCTTTTGCTTCTTGAAGCTTTAATTTTGTGGTATCTTCTTGAGATGGGACATAATCTTCTTTAGTAATATTGCGCCACCAGTGATGAGAGTATATATAATGATTTTTTTTATCTGTAAAAGAAGTTGTTTTTGTAACCCAATCTTCAGGTACAATTTGTGTTCCATTCCAGTGACCATGATTGAGATACAGTCTGGCAAATTTCGCATAATCTCTTGCCCTAGCGTTTAAACAACAGAAAGCTTTTGTTATTTGATTTTTCTTGCTGTCTATGTTCCAAGAAGCGTCATATTCCATACCCAGAGGCTGCCATATTTTTTCTTGAAAATAATCTTGTAAAGATCTTTTTGTAGCACTCTCTAAAGCAAGACTTAATAACTGAGTGTTCCCACTTTTGTACTTCCAGGTTTCTCCAGGTGTCTCGTTTACTTTTAGTTTATTGACATATTTTTTTAGATCTGTACCATAATAAAATTTTGCTACCTCCCCAAAAGGATTAAAATAGCCTTCACTAAACTTTATACCCGATTGCATATTAATCACATGAGCTAGCGTAACTGGGTCAAAAGATGGGTCTAGTTCTGGTAAGTAATTTCTAATAGGGTCGTCTAGCGACTTTATATGACCTTCTTCTATAGCAATGCCTATAAGTGCAGAGATAAATGATTTTGACACAGAAAAAGAGGGGTGATCTGTGGCTTTTGTGTAGTCATCAAAATACTTTTCATATAGGATCTGATCGTCTTTAACTACTATAAAAGCAGTGGTGCCACTTTTTTCTAAAACCTCTTCAAAAGGCACTGCTGTTTTTTTCTTGTATGCTATGGTTAAAGGAACAACCATATCTTGATTTACAGTGGATTCTTTAAAATAAAATGGAGTATTCCCCTTTTTTATAGGAACACTTTCAAATCTATCTAGATCTCCTGTGTCAGCAAAATTCCAATAAAAAAATCGACCAACGTGACACGAGTTTAATAAGAATAATAAACCTGCCAAATATAGATATCGTTGTAGCTTCATAATGCAGAAAATAGATTGTATAGCACTCTTAGTGCAAATTCTATAAAGTAACTTACGCTCAACTACAAAATAATGTATAATAGTGTCTAATCTGCAATTGTATAATTTACAAGCCCCATAAACATTTCATCTTGACTTTGATATCCAAATACAACTTGTTTGGAAGGGTCTGGATTTAATGGGTTTTGAAAAGAATTGTCAAAAACACCTTCTGCTTTTACAACCGTCCCTTTAGGTAAAAGAATAGGATTTGTGTAATTATAAACAAGTTGCCAGTTAAAGTCAAAATCCGGAACAGAAATTAAATCTATTACAGAACCATCGGGTTTTGTAGCTGTGATTTTTATTTGCTTACCGCGAAAATGCATATGCGGGAAAATACTATGTACATAGACGTCTTCTGTAATCTTGTCTTGAGCAATGATTGGAGTTCTTTTCTTGTATGGCTTTATTTTAAAATCATCAGAAAACACACCTAAAGAATAATATTCTTTTTCAGGCTTTTTATCATGAAAATAGAGATGAATTTTAGTCACATCTTCTTCTTCTTTTCCTGTTGTTACATAATGTGTTTGTAGTATTAGCTCAATATCTTTATCTATATAAATGCCAGAACCATTAGGAAAAATGGTAGATTTTGAAGTGCCACTTGCAACAACAGCAATGAGGTTATCTATCCATTGTCTCTCTGGGCGATCAACAACGAGTTGCGGTTTTGAAGAACTCGCAAGTGTAGCGTGATGTACTACTTTAGGGTTTCCAGGAACGATGGTTACACCAGCAAGCCATTTGCCTTCAGGAAGATTCAATTTAATTCTTTGATGACGGTAATCTATAAGCCCTGTCCCAGGAATAATTTCTTTTTTAAGAACAATGGTAGTATCTGGAACCATGGTTGTTTCTGGGATGAGAGCATCTTTTGGGATTAACCTTTTTAAAGGGTCGTCACCAACTCCATACGTCATATCACTATGGATCCAACGTACTAATTT
>JBLHOX010000372.1:0-3643 GCA_047623725.1 Dokdonia sp.
TTGTGGAGATGACCGCTTTCGCGAAAGCGCACGTAAAAACACTCTCTGGAGGACAAAAACAACGGGTCGCACTCGCGCAATCTCTCGCTAACGAACCTGAAATTTTATTACTCGACGAGCCTTTTTCTCATATAGATAATTTTAGAAAAAACAGACTTCGCAGAAAACTTTTCTCTTACCTCAAAAAACAAGCTATTACCTGTATTGTTGCCACACACGATAGTACCGACATCCTATCTTATATGGATCAAACAATTGTAGTTCGAGAAGGAAAAGTGATTGCTAATGACACGACTATAAACTTATATAAAAATCCTCAAACGCATTATATCGCTTCTCTTTTTGGAGAAGTAAATGAGCTTCCTACGTATTGGTTTGACACCACAATTACAGATATAGAGGCGACTACTTTAATATATCCGCATCAATTAAGTGTCGTAGATACGGGCGTTTCTGTTACTGTGATACAAAGTTATTTTAAAGGTGGGAATTGGTTAATTGAAGGTATACGTGATCAACTACATGTCTTTTTTTATGATACTAGTCATTTAGAAAAAGGCAAAGAAGTCTCGCTAGAATTTAAGACCAATTAATAGCTATATAGAACGTTTATTTTTTAATAAAACGCTTCACTATACTCTTATCATCCTTCAATATAAAATGAGCGATATAAACGCCTTTGCTTAAATGGCTCACATCAATAACGCTTTCGCTTCCAGTCTCACTGCCTTTGTTTGACACAACAATCCTTCCGTTTGTATCTAAAATACGCAGCTCACTTACACCCTCTCCTTGAAAGAATAAATTATCGACTACTGGATTAGGGAAAATGAAAGGTGTAAAAGAAGTATTCTCTTCAAGAGATAGTGCTGCATCCGTTAGAAGGAAAATAGCGCCTTGATTACTATCTGTAAAGTACAAATCAGTATCATCAATCACTATATTTTCAATAGTGTATATAGACGGGTCTAGCGTAATAACGTTTATAGGTATCCAAGGATCTGGTTGATTACTATCAAAGACAGCAATAGAATTGCTTTCTTGTAATAAAACATAAACAAAATTTTCTTGAGTTTCTAATTGACTTATAGGTTCATTAAAATCGACAAGCAACTCCCTAGTTTCTTCAAAAGAACCAATAGTTGCTCTGTACAACCCAAAATCATCATCATTAACATTGTCAGTTATATCATCAGAAAAATAAAATGCAGTCCCGCTAACCGCTATATTCCTTACAGATCCTTCACTGCTTCCTAAACCTATTGCTCCCTCAATGGGGTCGATATTTGTCAGTTTAAAAAAGAATGTACCAACATCAGAAAATGCCCCGTAATATTCGTTATTGTACTGTTTTATATCAAAAAACGATTGACTGGTAAAATCCATAAAGAAACTAGCTTCACTCACTTCTGAAGTACTAAACGGTGCACGATACCATAAAAAAATATATCCAAAATACACGTTTGATTCATCCGGATTCCAAAATATATGTTTTACACCTCCAGGGGTATTCACAAGTAATACTGCCTCATTTGGATCGGAAAGAGAAAGTTGCTTAAGCCCTTCGTTTTGGTCTATATAATAGACATATTCATTCCTAATTTCAATAGAACCTAAATCACCACCGTCTTCATAAAACAATTCAGGGTTTTGTGAAAAGCACATGAGCGTACTGCAACTCAAAATAAAAGGCAGAATAAATTTCATGTAATCAATCTACAAAAAAATTATTTAGGGGCTATTACGCTTTCGCGAAAGCGTACACAACAACACGCTATGGGAAATAAAATAATGGGTTGCGCGTCTATAATTCCTTTAAAGCATCATACAATTTGCCTTAAAGACTGTCTTCGTGGACTAATAATATCTGGTAGGCATCTATAAGCACTTCCCAGCCTTTAGCTTCCATATAGGTGACCACTGTTTTTCCTTTTCCGCCGCCAGGTAATCCACAATCATCTATAAGAACAATCGTATCTTTATGTAATCTAGACTCTATGGCTTCAAATTCTTTTAAGTGATGTTCTTGACTTTTTACTTGAACTTCTGTATCTGTTCTTGAATAATCATAACTATCTAAGTATAAGAAATCTACTAGTTCTTTGTAATTAGCTAGAAAATTTAAAGAATCATCTAACACGACAGTGACCGTATCTTGAAGCTCCTGATTCTTTACTTCTACTTTACATTCCAGTACGGCATCTTTATTAATATCTACAGAAGAGAGTTTTGCGTTGTTTTGCATCGCCCATTTACCAAAAACAAAAGTACCAGCACCATCTCCTCTTGTTGCAGTTAATCCTTTTCTAGAGGTTCCTGTTTCTATAATATTCTTTGCATTACGGTCTGATAATAGTTCAAGTGTTTTTGCAAAGGTGACTCTACGACGTCTAAAATTATACTTAAATGGCATAAAAGGATATAGTGATTTATGCTTTGTAAACTTGATTGAAAAATGAATAAAGAATCCTAAGGACACAGCTGTGACCAGACCTATTAAAAAATAGCTCATTGTAGTTTTGAGGGTTAGTTAGTTGGCGTGAAAATACTCTAAAATACAAGTCCTACATAATTTAGTGTCTATTCATTTTAAACGGGCACTCCAAAACACTTCCCTCACCCAAAAGGACACTTCCCTCATTCCTTGTTTTTATAGGTCTACTCTCCAACTACTTTTGATCACAACTAAAACAATCAACCCATGAGAAACATAGTACTTCTTACTGCTTTATTAATAACTTCCATAGCTTTCTCTCAACGAGGTATTGTATCTGGAATACTTACAGAAGAGAACGGACCACTCCCTGGCGCTAGTATTCTTATCAAAGGAACAACAATCGGTGTTCAAACTGATTTTGATGGAAACTACTCTATAGAATGTAATGTCGGTGACATTCTTATTATAGGTTATGTAGGGTATAGAGACAGGAAAATTATAGTTACACAAGAAATGTTTAACGGAGCAATCATTCCATATCGTGCGCCAAAAATTGATGTAGAGCCTATCAAGAGTATCGCATACAAAGACGCCTTACAAAAGAATAACGTGATCAATAAAGCAATCCCTAGTGTGGGTGCTACTCCATATACGTATACAAAAGAAAAGGGATATCGCTCTTTTTCAAGAATACAAGGTATCAACACCAAAAACAATGTTGTCTATCTCACGTATTTTAAGCCTGACGTTTTTATAGAAGGAACAGCACATAGCTCTTTGGCTATACGAAATATCAAATCTCAAAATTTACCTAATCCTCAGAATAGTATTTTCAAAACTATTTTTACAAGCGATCATGATGCACAGGTATCTTTATGGTCTGAAAAATTTAAAAGTAGTCTTAAAACCTCTTTATCTACAGATCGAAATCTGTATAATACCAATTCAAATACAAAAGCATCTGTAGGTGGGTTTTACAGAAATCATCATTATAATAGTAGAGAGATTCCGCTAACAGTAAGAGTACATGCAACAACTAGCACTGATAATCTTGCCAATATTAATGGTTTTCAAAATATACTTATACGTAATCAATTTACGATACCAGAAAACAATGTAAACAGTGTCACCTCACTTTTAAATACTACAAAAAGCAAAAGAAAGCAAAATCATCTTGACGCATCCCTGATCGCTTCATACAATATC
>JBLHOX010000373.1:0-3627 GCA_047623725.1 Dokdonia sp.
CAAAACACCGTAACGGGGGATTAGATAACATCCGATTGAAGTTTATTGGGCATCTTGGTAAGTTTGATAACCTAGATGACTTTAGTACACCGTATGAGTTTGCTAGTAGTATGAATGCCGCCGCAAACGATGATACCTTTAAACCAGACAGTCTCCCTTCGCCAGACCAAGCCTTTGGCGGTGGAGAAGATGACGGGGTGCCTTTTTAAAATAAAATTGAAGATATATTTATGAATACTGTTCGTAAAGGAAATCAGTTTGAAAAAAAAGCACTTGCAATAATTGAAAATTTAAAGGAAGGTGGGTTATTTGGTGTTAAGGAATATGTTACCATTATTCCAAAAGCAAAACGTTATTCAAATCAAAGGAAAAGTAATATAGAATTTGATTTGATTATTGAGTTTAAGCCTCCAAATGCTAATAGACCAATGTTAACGTACTTTATTGAGTGTAAAAACTACAATAAAAGAATTCCTGTTGGGCAAATTCAAAAATTTCACAGTGATATACTACAGGTATCTGGTGTAAATGCGAAAGGTATCTTTATAAGTAATGCTCCTTTACAAAAGTCGGCATATAACACTGCAGAGTCAATAGGAATGATGGTGATAGAGGCCGATTCTGTCGAGAACTTTAAAATTGTTCTTCATAAAAGGTCGTCAGAGGGTAAATCAAGTATTCCATTTATAAAAGGTTCTGAACAGGGGAATACGCTAGATGAAGGTTCTAGATCAATAGAGAGATTAATTGATAATGAGCTGCTGAAAACTTTAATACAATCGAATACCAAAATTTCTTTTGGTATTGATAAACTTTCAAAAAAGGATATTACAAAGATTGCAGAAACTGAACTATCTGATATAGACAAATCGTTAATTAGAAATGCTTACGGTTTAGATTATGATAGTGTTAAGAAATACATTGAGAACAAATATCAAGTTACTATAGAACATTTTAACCCTGATGAAAATAAATTATTAGGGTTTTGTGATATAGATAATTGTAAAATAGGAGTTAGTAAGTCAATTATAAACACACAAAGAGAATTATTCGTTCTTTGCCATGAGTTAGGGCATTTTTTATTACATCAAAAATTATATATAGATCAGCAAATTTTTGATATGTTTTCCGACTCAAATTTAGATTTGATAACTGGAAAAAATCGATTAGAAAATCCTCGACATTGGATAGAATGGCAAGCAAATTATTTTTCAATCTCATTTTTAGTTCCGCAATCATCTTTAATGGCAAAACTTTGGCAAGCACAGCAACGTAAAAATTTAACTACAGGAAATCTGTACATTGATGATCAAAGAGAAAATCAAAAAAATTTCAGAGAAATCATTGCTTATCTTTCTGATCATTTTAATGTTTCAAAGACCAGTATAATATACCGCCTTAAAGAGTTTGAATTAATAACAGATGACTCAAGAACTAAAAGAGTTAGTGAATTGATAAGTGATTATAAATCAGAGTATTTTGTGTGATATTTATGCGAATGTATTACGCCTTGTTATTTTTTAAATGATTAGTATGGTCCTGACTCCTGTAGTAAAGCGATCCTGACTCTTTCTAAACCTTAAAGATAAAAATAGAGTAGTACTCTAATTTAGAGTGTTACTCTATTTTGAAACGTATGAGTTTCCCCTCTAGAGAGGGGACTAAGGGGTGTGTTAAAGCTGAGTGAGCCTTTATTGTTTTAAAGGTAAATACAGACTAGCTACTTTTCTTATGAAGCTTACGTTTTACACCTCCCTCAATCCCTCCTTTCTAGGAGGGAAGCCTATTTTTAAAGTGCTAGTCTTGATTCTTGATTCCAGTAGCGCAGCGATCCTGACTCTTTTAAAACTACATACTGTTAACTAGATCCTAATCTCATAAGCTGGCATTACTTTTGTCATAAGAAAACCGTATTTTTAAACGTTACATACTATACTATCTCATAGTGTGTGCTATTGCTTATGAAAAAAATATTTGTATTATTAGTTTTCGTGCTGTCGTGTCATTTCGCGCAAGCGTCATACATCTTATTACCTATGGATGTAGACGGACAAAAAGAACACTTAAAAGCGTACGGAATTACCTATTGGAGTCTTGATCAGCAAATGAAGGTGAAATGGTTGCTCAATTATAGAGGTGGTTCTTTTTTATTACCAGATACCGAAGAAATCAGAAGAGAGTGCACCATACGTGGGGTTTCTTATGAGATTTTGTCTGATGGGAAAACCGAAGAACTTTTGACGATGATTAGTAGTCCTTCTCAAAACATGGAAGCTGTCGTTCTAGAAAAAGCACCCAAAATTGCCGTATACACCCCTGATAGTAAAGTGCCTTGGGATGATGCCGTAACCATGGTATTGACGTATGCAGAGATTCCGTATGAGACGATTTATGACGAAGAAGTTTTGAGTGATCAATTGATCTTATATGATTGGTTACACTTACATCATGAAGATTTTACAGGACAATATGGTAAATTTTATGGAGCCTACCGAGCAGCACCTTGGTATATAGAAGAGAAAAAAGCAGCCGAAGCATTGGCGACAAGATTAGGCTATGATAAAGTCTCTGAAGAAAAAAGAGATGTCTCTTTAAAAATACGAGATTATGTAGTAGGTGGTGGTTTTATGTTTGCGATGTGTAGCGCGACCGATAGTTTTGATATCGCCCTTGCGGTAGAAGGTATTGATATCTGTGAACCTATGTTTGACGGAGATGCTTCAGATCCTGGGTATCAAGCTAAAATTGATTTTAGTAAAACCTTTGCCTTTAAAAATTTCACCTTAGAACGTTCTCCAACCGTATATGAGTTTTCATCGATTGATATGACGCGTAAACGTGGTATTCCTTTTGAAACCGATTACTTTACATTAAAAGAATTTAGTGCTAAATGGGATCCTATTCCAACCATGCTATGTCAAAATCATACGGCACTCGTCAAAGGATTTATGGGACAAACTACTTCATATGATTCAAAAGTTATGAAGTCCAATGTACTTATTATGGGTGAGAACCTAACGAATAATGAGGCACGTTACATACACGGAATTAAAGGAAAAGGATTTTTTACATTTTACGGAGGACACGATCCTGAAGATTATCGCCATCGTGTAGGCGATCCCAAAACAGAATTAGAATTACATCCTAACTCTCCGGGCTATCGTTTAATCTTAAACAATGTGCTTTTTCCAGCCGCCCGAAAGAAAAAACAAAAGACCTGATACTATGAGACAAACACATAAAGTACTTCTGATTGCACTAGTGATACTATGTTCATTTACGGTAGTGCCTGAGCGTATCGAATGGCAACCAAGTAAAACATTGTCTTGGGACGATTTTAAAGGACAACCTAATGGAAGAGGCAGCTTTGTGGCAAGTACCAGTAGCGGTATGAGTCAGTCGTATGTGATAGCAGGCAATGGGATATTAAATAAAAAAGAAACCCATGTAAAAGCTCATTTTTATCCAGAATATTCTTGGTATAGAGCAAAAGACACAACGGCTCTTTTATTAAAGCATGAGCAAACGCATTTTGATATTACAGAAATTCATGCACGTATTTTAAATGGACGTATTCAATCGTATGCTTTTACATCCAACTCTCAAGAGGAAGTAAAAGGCCTTTAT
>JBLHOX010000374.1:0-3621 GCA_047623725.1 Dokdonia sp.
ACGCTTTCGCGAAAGCGCACCAAGTCAGCAAAGATTTTGCTACAGACTATGGGCGTATCATAGAAAAAACAGGACTCACCGATGCCGAAATAGCCGAATGGCAAAACGTAGCGAGGCAGGTATATTTTCCATATTCGGAGAAGCATGAAGTGTTCTTGCAACAAGATGGATTCTTGGATAAAGAATTAATCTCTGTAGCCGATTTGCCTATGTCTGAGCGTCCTATTAATCAGAAATGGTCATGGGATCGTATTTTACGTTCGCCGTATATCAAGCAAGCAGATACGTTACAAGGGTTTTACTTTTTTGAAGATCATTTTACAGACGAACAACTAGAGAAGCATTTTGATTTTTATGAGCCGTTTACGGTACATGAAAGTTCGTTGTCTCCTTGTGTGCATGCGATACAAGCTGCAAAATTAGGTCGTATGGAACAGGCGTATACGTTCTATTTACGTACCTCACGTCTAGACCTAGATGATTATAATAAGGAGGTAGAAGAAGGGTTGCATATTACCAGTATGGCAGGCACATGGATGAGTGTGGTAGAAGGTTTTGGCGGAATGCGTATGCGTGAAGGGAAACTTTCGTTTGAACCTCAAATCCCTGAAGCGTGGAAAAGCTATTCTTTTAAAATCAACTACCGAGGACAAATCCTTACGATAGAAGTTACGCAAGATGGTACTCATTTTAGTATAGATCAAGGAGATGATCTAGAGATTTTGGTGGATGGGAAAGTAGCGACTATTTCTGCTGGAAAAGTAGTGACGATATAATTTTTTAGTGCAGATTTAAATTAAACGGTATGAAACTTTTAAAACATGGCTATAGGGGGAGACTTAGATGATGCTATTTTCCAACAAAAACGTTCGAAATAGATTATTTGAGGATGTCTCGCTAAGGGTTTGTAATAGTCATGGAATTCATAGTATTTATAATCAAAAGAAACTTGCCTATCTGTTAAGATAGGCAAGTTTCTTTTATGTAGAGGAGGTTAGCATCCCCACCAAGTCCAACAGCAATTGGTGTTTTGAAATGAAATGGGATCACAAAAACGACAGGAATCTGTTTTTTCGTGAGCCTCTACTCCTCCTGTGATTTTACTTTTTTCAAGATTTGAAATAGTCACTTTGTTAAGCGATAACAAGCGTAGTTTGTCTTTTTTCATAATATGAAACATTTTAGTTTACATAAAGTTGCAAAAACAATGGTGTTGTTTTCCTACAAATAAAGATTTTTTAGAGATATTCTTTTGAAGTACCCATCTTAGCATTTATCAATTCAACGGGTGCCGTATGGAGTAAGCGATCAGACAGGAATAAACCTGAATACAAAAAGCGATATGTGATTACGTATGGTTTTTTGTATTTTAGGAGAAGTTAGCACTTGTTATAAATTATGGAAAAATAAACTAAAACAGAGAGCTATAAATAATTAAACATGAAAAAAGCAGCTATATATTTATTTATATTTTTTTTCACAACACACATGTTGAGTCAAGAATTGTTTGCTATTTCTCCAATAAAGTATCCTAAAACAGAATCGCAAGTTCAAGAAGATGGCCGTGTTTTATTTAAAAAGTTTGACATTACGATATCAAATAATAAAGAAATCTTCTACAAAGATAAATTTATATATAAATGTGATTTTACAGAATATTATGAATATCTAATAGAAGTTTTTTCTAATGATAGGAACTTCTTATTAGTAACTCCATTACCCATAATTAAAGGAATTGCTACACCTTATAATATTGATAGAGGATTGGTTTTGATCTTTGATTACCATAATAGTAAAAAGTACTATGCAAATTTAGAAAAGGTTAAAAAAATACAAATCCCCGAAGCTTTTGAATTTGCAAAAAACAAATCACACGCATTTATGATAAAAGATATAGATGTAGATAAAAAGGAATTAACATTACTTCAAGGTGGTCCTGAAATAAAAGAAGTGATCATTGAATTATATGAATTTTAGTATTCATTAATTATCACTCGTCTTAAGCGATCCAATAGGTGCTAGAACATAAAAAGCTCTTTTTTAAAGAGCTTTTTATGTTCTAGTAGTATCCTTTTTTTATTTATTATATAACAAGAATCAGTAGCTTCAGTAGCCTCTCGGCTATTTATGAGGTATTTAGCGTATGTTGCTATATTTTTGCCCTGTACATCTGATTCAATGTACACGTTGGTAAAGAATAGCTAGCAAATTACCCACACATATTTATTTTTAAAAAACAGGTACATCTATTTATGTACTTGATGTGTCCAGTCTATGGATGTATCTGGTGATGTAAAGGTGTGCCCAACAATAACTAAATTATTATGAGAAGAAAACCAATTTTTTTTAAACACAAGGGTATAGTCATGTGTTTGTTTATGCTCCTTTTTGTGAGTTATACTTCATTTTCCCAAGTTGAAAGTACGCAATCAAAATTTGATTATGAAGCAGAGCTTAATAGGTCTGTCCCCATTCCTAATTCTCCAGAAGCGGAAGCTTTTACCCAATATGGTAATACACCCGTTAATATGTATGCAGGCTCTCCAAATATGGGAATTCCTATCTATACACATCAAGGAAGAGAACTTAATCTTCCTGTAAGTCTTAGTTACGATGCTTCTGGTATTAAGGTAGAACAACTCGCGACGAGTGTTGGGTTAGGATGGAATTTAGCAGTAGGAGGTCGTATCTCTCGTATCGCTAATGGAAATCCTGATGATTATATTCAATCAGGAATTACACCCTATGTAAGTTTTTGGAATGATGATGTACGCGATAATATGCTAGCATATCGTGATGAAAGTACTAGGTTTACTTCTCGTGATTCTGTAGTTCTATATTTTGATTTTCTGAACCGTGTTAGTATTAACGAAAATGACACCCAACCAGACTATTTTAGTTTAAATGCTATTGGAATTAACGATTATATCGCTTTTGATGTTTCCACCCGACAAGCCTACGCCCTCAACAACCCTAATATTATAGTCGAATTTGTCACAACTCCCGCTGCGCAAAATGGAATGCGTAGTATCACACAATGGACTGTAACAGGTGCAGATGGCACAAAATATTATTTCGAAGAAGCTGAGATTACTAATTATCAAGGAGATGATTCCAATCAAAACTTTGCGGTGACTAAGATTTATAATTCTTCTTGGGTACTTACTAAAATAGAATCTGCAAACAGAAGAGATACCTATACTTTTAACTACACTCTTTTAGCTCCTTGGTCACAGAATTTTAGTGTTTCTGGATATTCTTCCTATACCTATACAATAGATCAGAATACGCCCAGCTATGTTTCTGCTCCTGTTTATGTAACTAGTTCTGTTCCTTCAATTAGAATAGAGCAACAACGATTAGATAGCATCATCCATAATGGGAAAGAAATTGTTTCTATTACGTATGAAAACCGTTATGACACAGGAGCTTCTGGTGCTATTGATGAAATTGTCATTAAAGATGGATCAACTCAAGAGCATAAAACGTATGACCTTCTAACTTCCTATTTCGGAATGAATAGTAATGAGAATCCTTCTACACAACAACCATTTGATATTCGATTAAAACTAGACGGTATTGATATCACGTCTAATACGGGTGATCTTTATCAAAAATATC
>JBLHOX010000375.1:0-3620 GCA_047623725.1 Dokdonia sp.
ATTTGATGATTTATTTTTAGTCACTTTTCTATATAAATCAATTTTTTTATTGACCATCTTTAAAATTTCATACGATGCTTCTTTATCAAACGGTTCTTCTACAGACATCGCTGCTCCCATTCTTTCAAAATAAGGCTTCGCATCTTCAAAAGAAATCATCTCTATATTTTCTATTTCAGCTTTTATTTTAGCCAGTTCTATATCGGCTGAATTCCCTTGATTTTGCAACGTGTTATCTTCACTACAAGATACATACACAAGCATTGATAAGATAAGTGGCAGAATAAATACGTATTTGACTCGTGCGATTTTACTAGATTTTGTTTTTTGTAACATAACGATTCGTTTTTTAATGATTGAATGATTGAAAAATGTATTGATGAATGAAAACTGTTTTGTCCCAAAGGCTGTATTGAGCAGTTCTTCATAATATTGTTGTTTTGAGGTATGTCCTACGGCATACTCATCTGCAAGGTATTCGTGTACTAAACTTATTTCTCTTTGAAATAGATAGATAAATGGATTAAACCATAATAGCACTCGTAATACTTCAAAGAGTAATAGATCCCACGTATGCTTCTGTTTTACGTGAACATATTCATGCGTCAGTATTTGCTTTCGCGAAAGCGGATCTAACCCATCTCCTAAAAAAACATACCTCAAAAAAGTAAACGCTACGTTTGTATTAGGGAGCGTAATCACGCGTTCTCCTTGTTTTCTGTATTTAAATAAGCGAACAAATTGAATCATTTTATATCCAAAAATGAAAAGGCTTATTCCTATTCCCACAAAGTAGACTAATTGCCAACTTAGTGTAAATATGCTAGAAGAAGCATCTGATGTTTCTGTAGCACTGTCTAGTGGTGTTCCTAGAACGATTTCTGGAAGTAACTCTACAAAACTTTGAACAGGGACAACCGATTGTAAGGCTGCTATTTTTAAGAATGGAAGCACCATTGCGAGTAATGGTGTTACAATTAAATACAACCGATTATACAGAAAAAAGGTTTCCTTTTTCAAAAACAGTCTATATCCCACTAAGAATATAGCTTGAAAACATAGCACTTCTATAATATATCTTTCCATAACATTCTTTTTTTATAGGAAGGGGTTATAAAACAATTTTTATTTACCCTTATTTAATGTGTTTAGTTTTGTCTGAGCCTCTTTATTGCCCTCTATTGCAATGGCCTTTTCAAAATATTTAATTGCTTCACTCTTTTTCTTTCGCATGGTATAGTACTCTCCCATAGCAACGTAACTTCTTGATTCATTGGGATAGTACTTTAGGTTCATTTCTAAATAAGCTTGCGCTTTTTTAGGCAAGTTATGTGACGTTAGTATAAAAAAGCCAACATCATTTATAAACTGCCATTCGGGTTTTACTTCGCGTTTAAAGCGCTTACTCAACTCTTCAAAATGAACATGAAAGGGCTCGGTTAATTCTTCTGCTGAATATCCTTTAGGGGTATTAAACCTCCATCTTTCTGGGAACGGATACCATGTAAATAAAGATCTCAAACCATTGTGCATCCCTGGAAGCACGACACTTCCGTGATCTTCATTGCCGTGATAATCCCACGTAACATCTAGCTGATCACTATTTTTTACCAATATATCGTGAAAATTAAGGTTTGCTCTTAGCATTTCTGTTGGTTCAGATTTTAATTTTCGCACCTTAACTGTATCTATACCTGTACTATTAGCTACTGCAGCATACAGCGATTTGTTTTGATGGGTTGATGCATTGAGTATCTCTTTAGATTGATTCACCAACTTTTCTTTATCCCACCATAGACTTGGATCAATGGCTAAGTAATTATCAAATACTTCTGGATGATGCGTATACGCATACAGGACAAAAAGACCTCCAGTAGAGTGTCCTATGATTGTGCTCATCGTATCTGTAGGGTACTTACTTTTTAAATAAGGTTTTAATTCCTTTTCTATAAACATTATAAAATTAGAAGCACCTCCGGAAGTTTCTGATTTGTGCCCTCGCTGAAATGGCACATGTGTAGGGGTAAAGTCTCTCGTTCTGTCTGTATTTGGAATTCCTACAACAATAGATTTGGGTACATTCCATTTCTCAAGGAGTTTTAGAATACCTGTCACTGTATAGAAATGACCTGTTCCATCTAATACATATATGACAGGGTACTTTTTACCATCCTCCATTTTTTCTGGTAGATGGACCCAAATTTCTAGTTGCTCATTAAGTGTTTCTGAAAATAGAGAGTCAACAACACCTATGACTACTTGTTTCTCTTCGTTTTGAGAAAACTGTGCTGTAGCATACGTATTTATGCTTAAAAGCGCCATCATGAATAGTATTCTTCTCATTTGCTTCTTTATTGTCTTTAATCTCTGTCTAAATTCAGTAATACCTTGAATGTAGTATTGTTTTTATTTTATAGTAAAGCTTATTGGTAGGGTATATAAAACAGACACCTTTTTACCATCTTGTTCACCTGGAGTCATCCTTGGTAATTTTGCTGCTACTCTTTCTGCTTCCGCTTGAAGAATAGCATGATCTGTATTTGCTTTAATATCTGTTACCTGTCCTGTGTTATCTATTTTAAATCGCACATACACTTTTTGATTTCCTGTTAAATTGTGTTTTTTTGCAATACTTACATCAAATTCATTGCTTACAAATTGTGATAGTTTCTGAGCAAAACAGGCTTTTGCCTCATCGTTAGAAAGAGTTTCACAACCTGGATACACGGGTGCTTTATGTATAACACCAAACGGGATATCTAGATCGTTTAACACATCATTATGAGTGTCATCTATTACAACATCTTTAGTGGTCATTATATGTAATACTTTAAGTGCTTTTTCTTCTTCTTCAGATAAATTACCTTGTTTTGCAATAGAATTTTTGAGTGTTTCTATATTTTTAATGACCTCACTATCTGAAGTATTATAGCCCGTTTCTTTTGCATTTGCATCTGTACATGCCGTGTATACCAATATTGAAAAAAGTGCTGGTAAAAGAAATAAATATTTTGCTTTTAAAATTTGTTTTGATTTTGTTTTTTGTAACATAACGATTCGTTTTTTAATGATTGAATGATTGAAAAATGGATTAATGAATGAAATACTTTCTGTTTGAAATACGTGTGCTAGTAATCCTTGATAGTATTCTTTTTTATCTTTTTGGGAAACAACTTTAGCATCTGCTGTGTACTCCTGAAGCATCATCATCTTTTTTTGATAGATATACACTAATGGATTAAACCAACATACAATACGAAGTATTTCAAAAAAGAGCATATCCAAAGAATGACGTTCTTTAATATGAATACTCTCATGCAATAGGATATTTTCTCTTTGTTTTTCTGAGAGGGTTTCTCCTAAGAAAATAGTATTAAAAAAAGAGAATGCAGTATCTGTATTTGGCAGCGTAACTATATTAATTTCATCTTTTTGATAGCTGTTTCCTATTCGCTTTAAGCGTTGTATTCTAACTATTTTATATGTGAATAGTGCCATACTCACCACAACTCCCGAAAGCCACAACAGGGTCATCCAAGGTATGACAGATCCTGTTTCTGCTCCTATAATAACAACTTCTCCAAGTGCTCTTTGCTGTAATACTGCTTCTGGAATTATAT
>JBLHOX010000376.1:0-3609 GCA_047623725.1 Dokdonia sp.
TAAACATATGATTTTAGAAATAGTTACTCCAGAGATGACCCTTTTTAAAGGTGAAGTAGAATCAGTTTCTGTACCCGGTAGAAACGGTCAGTTTCAAATGCTTGATAATCACGCACCCGTTGTATCCTTACTTGGTAAAGGTGATGTTAAAATTTTTGGAAGTGTACAATTAGAGGAATCTTTAGCTTCTTTATTTAAAAAAGAAGACGGTACTACTAACTTTACAATTACTGGTGGAGTAATAGAAATGAAGGACAATAAAGCTATTGTTCTAGCAGATTAGCTCTTGCTTTTCAGAATATTAAGAAAGCCTTGATCTTTATGATGGAGGCTTTTTTTATGCGGTTAAGTTTTTGGCAATTCTACTTTTGTAAAAACGAGAGCACCACAAAACAATACATAGAAGCTTTTTATTTTACTCAATATAAATCCCAATTACCTTCCTTATAATACAGATATAATTTGGGAGTAAAAATTGTGTTTACTTCTATTCCAGTCGTGTCTACAAGTGGTTTGCCGAAGGATCTTAAACCGTTAAGAGCTTCCTTGTTGAGCCATTTTAATTCTAAATTCTCTAAATCAATTTGTGAAAGTGCATTCTCGTGTATGGGCTGTTTTCTCCCTATAATCCATCCCCATTCGCCCAAAGTGAGCACTTGGTTGTGCAAGGGTAAGGTATAAAACGAGGCAGCTTCTAATGTTTTGTTTACGCAATAAAATGCTTTTGTAGCATAATAAGGACTTCCTGATTGGGTTATGAAACTACCGTAATCTTGGAGCTTGTCGTAACAAATATTGTAAAACTCCTTGGTATAAAGCTTGTTTAGATCTACATTATTAGGGTCTGGTAAATCTACTAGAATAACATCGTAAAGTTCTTCGGATCTATCCATATAGTTAAATGCGTCAGCAGCTACAGTTGTTACTTTACTGTTGTTGAGTGCATTGTTATTAAGCGTTGTGAATATAGAATTGGATGTACCGAGTTCGATCATTTTTTTATCGAGATCTACTAAAGTGATTTGTTCAATCTCAGGGTATTTAAGAAGCTCTCTAACGAGACATCCGTCACCACCGCCCAATACTAAAACATTCTTTTTAATAGGAGTCATCCCTAAAACGCTATGTACCATAGGTTCATGGTACAAATACTCATCAAAAGTAGAGAGTTGCTGGTTTCCATTAATATATAAGGAATGCCATTCCTGCCATGAGGTGATGACTATCTTTTGATACTTTGTTTGTTCTGAGAACACAATTTTATCTTTATACTTGGATTGTTCTCCAAAAAGAACCAGCGGCTTTGCAAAAAACAAGCCTGATAAAATTATGATACCTATCCCCATATAGCTCGCATAAAGTACCTTTTGTAATTTGTTATTTACTTGATGTCTTAAGGTGTAAAACAACCAGAAGGAAACGCCAAAATTGATGAGCCCTAACACAAACGGCGTGTACGTCAATCCCAAGTAGGGTAAACCAACAAAAGCAAAAAATAACCCGCCTACTAGACTGCCGTAATAATCTTTCTCTAGGATGTTTGAAATATTAAAGCGCAGTTCTTCATATTCATTATTGATGCGAGTAGCAAAAGGGATTTCCACTCCTATCAATAAGCCTATGGCTATAGACAATAAATAAATAACAATCCAAGCGTTATTGGTTACACCAAAAATGATATAAGAAATGATGGCACTAAAACAGACTAAAAACGAAAGCACCAGCTCTGAAACTACAAAGTAAAAGATGATGTTTTTATCAAAGGACCTGCTTAAACGGCTGCCTAGTCCCATAGAGAAAAGCATGATAGATACAATTAGGGTGAATTGTAAAATTGCATTTCCTATAAAATAACTGGCAAGTGTGGATAAGATATACTCTGCCACAATACCACTGAAACCAGTGGCAAAAAGGGCAATTTTAAGGACGGTAGATTTTTTGCTTCTTGAAGATTTCACTAATGCCATAGGTTACTTTCCAAAACCTCCAGAACGAGAACGGGTTCTCGACGAACTTTTATATCGCGAACTACTTCTTTTAGTTTTTTCTGTGGTGTGTTTGCTCCAAGTAGAACTTGTTTTTTTACGTGAAAAAAAGGAAGGCCTTCTGTTTTTTTGATACGTACTACGTGTCCCATATTGACTACTTCCGCTTGCTGCACTACCATAATAAGGCTTGCCATTTGCGCTAGCGTTTCTGTATCCGGTATAATTTCTCTGATAAGCTGGGCGGCGCATCATCCAATAAAGGAATAAAAAGCTGGTCCCATTTGATCTCCATTGTCGCTGGGATCTTGCAGGAGCTGCGGCGGTGGAATCTTTCTTTACTTCTTCCCAATTACCGTACTTTTCATTACCAATAGCCCAGCCAAAACCCACGGGTTGTGCCACTCTAGATAGTTTCCCATTATGGTGAGAAACCAGCTCCATTCCTAGGTCATTTTCATGCTTTTCAAAAAATGGTCTGTTTACCGTTTTCCAGTCCATTGAATCTACCACTAAGGAATCTCGTTCCACTTGAAGTATATTGTATTTATGCTGGTATCTTTTAATTCCAGAATTCTCTGTAATATTCATATCGTTCAAAACGATAGAATAATCTTCTTTTCCTAGTTTTTGAATTAACCTATCCGTAGGTTCCTTATCTACAGTAATGCTATCATCTGAAGTGCCACAAGAACAAAGTGTCAGACTTATAATAAGTAAAAAAGATACATATTTGAGGATGGTAATTTTCATAAGACAAGCGAATTTTAAAATTTGATTTCGTTTTCAGTTATTTCTTTGCCATAGAAGGCTTGAAATTTGGTATTTTCAATGACTTCAATAGTGATCATCATTTCGTTTAGATCGTAAAATAAAAAACTTTCTACAGGCCTCCATGATGTCATTAAGGTTTCGTTTTTAAACGAGCCATTATAATGTTCATCCAGTTCAAAGTTAATGTCTTTAAAAATGATGCCTGCATCTTTTATAGCTTGTTCTAGTATATTCCGTTCTATGGGCACAACTTCGCTGAAGTAGATTTCGTTTTCTCCTTCAAATCGCTCTACTTCAAGATACGCTTCTCTTCCATCACCAGAGGTCAATAAATACTCCACACTTCTTCCATCAACACCCCAGTCGTAATTCGATATTTCTGTAACAGTCCATTTCTCTTTCTGAGTTTTTAAACCCGTTCCTAAGCCAAGTTTATTCAGATCGGGATTTTTTTTATTCCAAAACATAATTAAAGGTCTTTGTCGCAGTGTGGGCAGCATTTCATAGCATTTCTATTTTGGACTTCTTCTATATACGCAGAACTTATGATACCAGTAGGTAGCGCCACGATTCCTATACCTAACAACGCAATAATACCACTCAATAATTTCCCTAATCCTGTAATGGGGTAAATATCTCCGTAACCCACCGTAGTTAAAGTCGCAACAGACCACCACAGTGCTTCTCCTATGTTTTTAAAAGCATCAGGCTGTGCTTTGTTTTCTAGGTCATACATCAGCGTTGCAGCGATGACTAATAAAATAGAAACTATAAATATAGTAGCTACAATATCATTTTTTGATTTTTTGAAAACGGTCGCTATAAGTCGCAACGCGGCAGAGTGTCTATT
>JBLHOX010000377.1:0-3609 GCA_047623725.1 Dokdonia sp.
AAGATGATTCATCTGGTTGTACAGATAAGGTGATAAATTGATGTTGATAGGTTAATTCGCCCAACGAGGTACGCTCGTACGCCTGTTGTAAAGCTGTTACCAAATCTTGCTTGGTGAGACCTAGCGCTTGCAATTGTTTCTGTTTATATGTGATTAAAAACTCTTTAGGTTGGGCACCATAAACGCGTACCTGATCTATATCTGAGAGACCTCCTATAATAGGTTCTACTTGTGTTTTGACAACATCTTGTATTTCAAAAGGAGGCAATGGTGCATTCATACTATAGGAAATAAATGCGCGAGCTTCATCATCATCTGGTCTATTCACACGTATCGTTGGATAGCTCACTCGTTCGGGCAACTGCTTATACAACTGTCTTATAATCGTAGCTGTTTCAAAACGAGCAATATCAATATTTGTGAATTTGTCAAAATTAAGGGTGATGTATCCACTATTTTTAGAAGAACGAGATGTCAATTTTTCAAGACCTCTTAACGTACCAAACCCTCCTTCTAAAACAGAAGTAATATCGCGTTCTAAAACATATGGAGAAGCATTAGGCCAACTATAATGTATCGTTATAGATGGCAGTGTGTTACTAGGATTCAGTTTTACAGAAAGTTTAGGAGCTACAAAAAAACCAAGGACTGTACATATCCCAGTGATAATAAATATTTTAAATGATGATATTTTATAGCCAGAACTCATCTGTTATCCAAAAGTGTTTTTAATTAAAAAATAACATCCTAATCTGTTTCTATAGGTATTCTGAGGGTTTCCGCTTTCGCGAACCTGCCTCGCCGGCAGGCAGGAGCGTATACCACCACTTCATATATTAAATACACAAGGGATCGCTATTATTGATTTTCCTCTAAAGGACTTTTATTCTTTAGAACGTAAACAGTACGTAAGGGAATTTTAAAAATACGTGTATGAACTAAAAGTAAAAACGAGAAAGAAGTAGCCAAAAAATAATGAATTCAATACGAGTTAAAGCTCGAATTTTATAACATTCCCACTCGTCGTATTAAAGGATACTAAGTTGGACTTATTTGCACATATAGCTGTATACCAACCATCCCCTAAGTCTAACATGCTAAGCATATTTAATTCTCCATCCGTATCTATTTTTATTTCTAAAACTTTATTGGAACTTGGACCTTGTTCATTTTGTAATGTCAATAGAACATATAATGTGTCTAAAAATACATAAGCATCTGAAGCAAGTATATAATAACTATTCTCCTCTGTAGGATTCCTTTTTAATACATCTAGATGTTCTTGAACTAGCGGCAGATTACTGTAATCCATCTTAGATAGTACGTTTTTATTGAGATCATAAAATACGATTGTAGGCAGATTGTCAGATACGGTAATAACACCTCTGGAGTGCATCAGTACATGTGTGTAATTTTTGATTAAAGTCTCGCTTAAGTTTGGAAAATCACGAATCTCTCCAAAAGAAGAGATTTCATCGTCAGAGGTATAATGACTTACACTATTTTGTGACTCTGGATTTGAAAAATAAAAAGTGTTATCTATGGCTCCAAACCGTAACGGAGTTCCTGAACTAAGAATTATTTGGGGGTTTATCGTTTCGACATGCTCATTCCCTTTAAAGACCTCTACCGTCTGTTTACCATCATTAATAACATACATAAAGTCATCAGAAACTGTGATGCTACTTGCACCTTTAAATTCGCCAGGTCCTTCTCCACCTGTACCTATTGTGTTTTTAAGCACTAAGTCTTCATCTAGCACTAATATTTCATTTCTTGAATAGTCTGTTAGATAAAATTGATTATGCTTAAAATCAATAGACCGAACATCAGCAATAAAGGAGCCATCAGAAAGCCTACTAAGTTCTGTCTCCATAGCTAGCGTAATAGTATCTACTTCTGCAGTAGTATTAGAAGTAGAACAAGAATAAAACAAGAATAAAAACCCGGATACTAATAATAATTTTAATTTCATGAGAAGTTGAGATATTGAGATTAAACAATTCTAGGAGTCGTTTATACAAAGCGTACGCTACGTTAATAGTCGAGTCAATGCGATGTGTCGTACTATGATTTGTTATGGTTATAGATCAAACCAAATGAATTCTAAGTGAACTAAAAACTGCTTTAAAATTCATTTGGGTTAATCTATTTTTAAAAAATTAATTGACTCTTGTAAATCTTAACTTATAAAATGATTAACAAGGATCAACAACTCTTGGACATAAAGTTACATTACCGTCACAATTTACTCCTTGAGCATTTACAAAACAGCTTACAGTACCTTTACAACTAATCTTTGCTCCATTAGGACAAGTAAGTGTTGCCGTACATTCAAATGGAACTGCATCAATAGGTATAGCGTCTCCTACTTCAACTTGTTGCTGGAAAGACATAAATGCAAAACTTAACAATACTAATGCTGCGCCAAAAAAAAGGCTTGATACTCTATTCTTCATAATAAAAAAGTTTATAATATACCTACTCTAGTAAGGCTTTTCGGTTTCCGCCTTCGCATAACCTGATCAGGGTAATTATCATGTATCTTAAATGTATCTAAAAGTTAAAAGAGTGGCATATATAGCTTAAAACTAGATTAATAGCCAATTTAATATACTATATCGTTACAACAACATACAGTAGGAGTACTATAGATTAAACCAAATAAATTCAAAGTAAAGTGAGTTGCTTAAAAATCCATTTGGGTTCATCTATTCTTAAAAATTAATTAGTGAACCTACAATCTTATAACTAATCATTACCAACCGGAGGGGCTGGGCTTGCATTACATACCTTTGTCCTACCGTCACATTTTACTGTAGTTGCAGTACTTGTACAGAATCTTTTACCCGTACAAGAAAGTGGCTCTCCATTGGGGCAAGTAATTGATTCTGTACATGCCGGTTCTGCGGGTTCACATCGTTCTGTAACTGGATTATTAGGCTTTGCATCTCTTACATCTGTTGGTTGTTGAAAAGATGAAAGCGTAAAACTTAAAAAAAGAAATGCTGTGCAAAAAACAAGGCTTACTATTTTAGTATTCATAAGTAGAAAAAAAATATAATATACCTACTCTAATAAGGCTTTTCGGTTTCCGCCTTTACAAAACCTTATCAGGGTTCTCATTTATGAATGTTAAATATATCTAAATGTTAAAGAAATCACAAAGCAATAACCTTACCATAAGTAGTTGTTTTGCTTGTATTTACATTTAAAATTATAGAGAAATCTATTTTTAGGTAGAAGAAATAATAAGTAACGATAAAGCCAATAAGTTCAAGAAAATAGAATTGTACCCACTCGAGTTCGCTCTAAATAAATCCATTTTCTCTCGCTTTGAGAATCAGTTCACGATCTCCCTCATGATCCACATTAAAATTAAGTTTTAATAAACGCTTGCGCTTTTCAATACCCGCCTTTGAAAAAGGAAGGATCGTTAATAGATCTTTCATACGTGCCCCGTTTGACAATTCATGGAGCAGTCTAATATCATATTGATCTAAAGTAAGATCAGCATGCATTTTTTTCCGAAGTAGATTAATGATTTTTTGACTGTAATATGTCTGCTGATCTAAAACCAGTTTTAAGGCGTTGGTCAAGTCATCAAAA
>JBLHOX010000378.1:0-3597 GCA_047623725.1 Dokdonia sp.
ATGTGATGATTTTATATTCTATGTATATCTCACCATACATTTCTAAAAAAAAGAAAAAAATAAATTTCATAGTATCCTTAATAACAAATCAGAAATACTGTAAACAAAGGCTTTTCATAAGAAACTTAGGTCTTAAACATGCTATATTATTTCTCAATCAAAAATTAATATGTAGGAATAATCTTTATTTTTCTATGGTTAAATTCCGATGATTTACACAAAAGCTACTATCTTTGTAATCCCAAATCAATAATCGCATATATTATGACAAAAAATACTCTTTCACATTTTCGGCAAACTTCTGTTCATTTTACAAATAATATTACATAAGAATCACCGTGTAATGCTATATCGTTTACTATCTAGTAACTATAGTGAATATCACTCATAAAACGCTTTCAAAAAATTAAAATATATGTGACTAACGCATCGTATTTTATAAAAAATAATTAAAAAAAGCGCAGATAATGTGGGTAATAAAATTCAATAACAAGTAACATAGAGACGCTATATACTTTAATTCAATTTTATAAAAGTTAAAAACCACTTTTACTAGAAGCTATACGTTGTAAACAGTTTCTCTTTTTGTTTATCCCCCCAAATCAAAGATTATGTTATCCCCAAAATTATACAAGCTAGCCGTAGTACTATTCATTTTTATTTTTATTTCGTGTTCTGAAGAGATTGACGAAGACACTGGTATTGAAAATGCTCCTCCAGCCTATGAAGTAAATATCTTACCACTTGGAGATTCAAGAGTTCAAGGAAACAGACCCAACCATGAAAGCTACCGTTTTGAACTATGGAAAAATTTTATTGGAAATGATTGGACCGTTGACTTTTTAGGACCTAATACAGATGATAGTGAATATCCTCAATTTTTAGGATTAGATTTTGATAAAAATCACGCAGGCTCAGGTGGATATACTACAAGTTTGATATTAACGGACTTAGAAAATACACTTGAAAATGTAGAAACGCCAGATATCATCTTACTTGGTATTGGAGGTGTTGATTTAATTAGAGATAATTCTTACGAAGGTGCCATTCTAAATATACACGAGATCATCAATATTTTACAAGAACACAATCCCGATATAACTATTTTTATAGAACAAATAGCACCTGCCAAATCAGATATATACACAGATGAGGATATCGTATTATTTAATGGCTTTAATAATAATATTATGATTGTTGCTCAAGAGCGTACTACAGCTGACTCAAACGTAGTATCTATAGATATGACAGAAGGATGGGATGATATCTTACTTGCAGATGATTTGCATTATAATGAATTAGGAGCTAAATTTATTGCAGACAAATACTTTGATGCTATAGACGAGGAAATGTAAAATGATAAAACACCGTTTTGAATGACAGAAATTTAAAATATACTCTTGAACAAAAAGGGTATGCCATTTTAGACAATTTGTATTCAAATCCTGAAATACAACAAATAATCACTTGCATACAGGAAGTAACTCAAAATGGAGATGGCTTTCTAAAAACAAATGATCTATTTGCTATAAGACAGCTTTTAAAGAATATACCTCAACTTAAAGAAGTGATATGTAATGAAAACCTTACTTCATTACTATCTAGTATTTATACAGATTCATATTTCTTAACCAAAGCTATTTATTTTGATAAGCCAAGTACATCTAATTGGTTTGTACCTTATCATCAAGATATTAGTATTTCTGTAAATCAAAAAATAGATTCAGAGAATTATAAAAACTGGACATATAAGAAAGGGCAGTATGGAGTGCAACCTCCCTTAAAAATTCTTAAAAATATAACCACGGTTAGAATACATCTAGACAACACTACAGCGCATAATGGCGCTTTAAAAGTAATCCCATCCTCACACACAAGAGGAATTATTAGAACAGATCAAAAGGAATGGGATACAAATACAGAACACCTATGCGATGTTCAAAAAGGAGGCGTAATGCTCATGAAACCTTTAACATTGCATGCCTCCAATAGAACTACAAACGGAAAACAAAGAAGAGTCATTCATTTAGAATTTTGTGATCAAGAATTAGAAGCACCATTAGAATGGTTAGAGTACCATAAAATCTAATCTCTTTATTTTTTACACCATAACGTTAAACCTATTTTAAATTGTATTGTTCATCAATTTTAGATAGTACCTTAGGCACGTTCTCTTTAAACCAATGTCCATGTGTAAAAAAGTACTCCTCCTAAGTATATGCCTGTTATCTATTTCGCTTCAAGCGCAAGACCTCACTTTTGAAGAATACAATCCCACCTCCACACTTGTTGTTCCTGGAGCCATTGTAAATAAAGCAAAATTTCCTTTTATAGACGTACACGGCCATCAATACCGTATGCCTAATCAGGATCTTGCCCCAGTCATTGCAGCAATGGATACCCTTAATATGGGAATCATGGTCAACTTGAGTGGTCGCTCAGGAGAAGATTTACAAAAATCAGTTAAAAATATTGCCGATCACTACCCGAATCGGTTTGTCGTATTTGCTAACATTAATTTTGAAGGTGTAGGAAGTGCAGGGTGGACAGAAAAGACCGTGACCCAATTAGAAAAAGATGTCCAAAACGGCGCTAGAGGATTAAAAATTTATAAAAGTTTAGGACTACGTCATAAAGACATAAACGGGAAACGAGTCGCTGTAGATGATTCTCGTCTAGATCCTATCTGGGCATTATGTGGTAAACTTGGCATTCCTGTGCTGATACATACAGCTGATCCAAAACCATTCTGGGATGAATTTAATGCTGATAATGAACGCTGGTTAGAATTAAAAACCCGCCCCAATAGAAAAAGAGGCGCCGACAATCCTGTATCATGGGAAATACTGATCACTGAGCAACACCACATGTTTACAAAGCATCCTACCACTACCTTTATCAATGCGCATATGGGATGGTACGCAAATAACCTTCCTAAGTTAAGTCAGTTACTAGATGAAATGCCCAATATGAACGTAGGCATAGGTGCCATCATAGCTGAATTAGGAAGACAACCACGACAAGCAAGAGCTTTCTTTATCAAATATCAAGATCGCATCCTATTTGGGAAAGACAGCTGGAAACCAGAAGAATTTCCAACCTATTTTCGAATCCTTGAAAGTGATGATGAGTACTTCCCGTACCATAAAAAATATCACGCATTCTGGGCAATGTACGGGCTAGACTTACCAGATGATGTTCTGAAAAAAGTATATTACAAAAATGCATTACGCATCGTGCCTGGACTTGATAAAACATTATTTCCTGAATAATATAGAAAAATAGGCACTTAGTGGAAATACTATTACAACCATAGATGGTAATTAAAAAGAGATTACCAATGAAAATCACGATCTTCAATCTCTAGATCTTCACGTACTAAATAGTCTGTAATTCTTCGGCGTTTATTAAACTGTTTGTGCACAAAAGAAAGCGTGAGCGAGTCTTTACTTAGGTATAAAATTCTAAAAAACTTCTCATTCGATTCCTGATTTAACAATTCAGGAATTTGATCACTCGTTAGTTTCAAATAGGTATCCCCTTTTTCTGAAGTTGTAATTTCCCAAGTGGCTTCCAAAGAAGGACCGCAATTTCTAA
>JBLHOX010000379.1:0-3595 GCA_047623725.1 Dokdonia sp.
AAACATCCATATAAAAGCACTTTTTAAAAGTGACACATATTCTGATTTTTTAACTACATCTACAACTATTGTGAGCCCTTACTTCCCTACAGAGGCATCGTTATCTGGATTTAAAAATGAATCTTTTGAACTAGCTATTGACAATGCTGTTCCAGAAAGTATGAATGCTGAATTTAATTTATATACAGATATCGTGGGTGAAGTTATGGATGGTATTGCCTCTTTAATACGCAAACCTTATGGATGTTTTGAACAAACCTCTTCCAGCACGTACCCAAATGTTATGGTATTAAAATACCTTAGAGAAAGCGGTAAATCAAACTCTGAAATAGAAGCAAAAGCACTAGAATATATAAAAGAAGGCTACAAAAGACTCATCAGTTTTGAAACTAAAGAAGGAGGATTTGAGTGGTTTGGTCACACACCACCACACGAAACACTAACAGCATTTGGGGTTCTTGAATTTACAGAAATGAAAGAAGTCTATCCAGAAGTA
The DNA here is from genome assembly GCA_047623725.1 of Dokdonia sp. GTDB lineage: Bacteria > Bacteroidota > Bacteroidia > Flavobacteriales > Flavobacteriaceae > Dokdonia. The sequence continues at coordinate 497 of JBLHOX010000379.1, forward strand.
AGTGAGACCATGATTGCACGTACAGTAACATGGCTTATGAGTAGGAGAGATGGTCATGGAGGTTTTCACAAAAGCAAAAAAGGCTATGATAGTTTTGCTAGCTCTCCTCAAGATGTTGCAAATGCATATATCGTGTATGCATTGAGTGAAGCAGGAATTGCTGTTGATATTCAAAAAGAATATGAAACTGCTTATAGAGATGCATTAAAGAGTAATGACAGTTACAAAATGGCACTTATGGCTTGCACTGCTTTTAATCTTAAGCAGAAAGAAGACGCTACACGACTTTTACAACAAGTCAAATTAAATATTGAAACTCATGGACTTGGAGATCTCCCTGTTGAAAATACAATCACCCGATCCTATGGTCATGATAAGCAAACAGAAACACTTGCTTTTACCATTCTAGCATTATTAAAAGAGCAAAACCAAGATTCTTTTCAAATAAGTGAAGCTGTAGAGCATTTATTAAGGAATAGAAAGCATGGAAGATTTGGCGCTACACAAGCAACAGCTATGGCACTTAAAGCATTAATTACATACACAAAAACACAAAAAGAAAAACTTTTACAAGATAATGATATCATTAAAATCAATATTAATGGTCAAATCTCCGAGAAAAAATTGATCACTTCCCCAGATGGAAAAGTATCTATAATAGGTCTTGAGAAAGATTTAAAAAAAGGGATAAATACCATTGATGTTATTTTCTCTGATACAAAAAAACAATTTCCATACAGTCTTGATATTACCTGAGATAGTACGCTACCAGAATCGGCTGTAGATTGTCCTTTGGAGTTATCAACGACAATTACAAAAGGAAATTATAAAGTCGGAGAGACTATAAGACATAGCACGAGTATAAAAAACAAGAAGAATGATGGATTAGGAATGGTAACCGCCATTATAGGAATCCCCTCTGGAGCGGCTGCGCAACCATGGCAACTCAAAGAATTAATAGAAAAAAACAAAATTGCATTCTATGAAGTTTACGATAATTATATAGTATTCTATTGGCGTTCATTTAAAAGTCAAGAAGAAAAAACCATCCATTTAGACCTCAAAGCAGAAGTGTCAGGATCATATACAGCACCTGCTAGTTCAGTCTATTTATATTATGGTGAAGAGTACAAGCACTGGATACAAGGAACACAAGTTGACATAGGAAAATAACGTACATGATAATATAAAGAGTGTTTAGTTGGTTTCTTGGAAGATCCGCATATATGTTTTTAGGAGGGCATAATGCGGATCTATTTTTTTGCTAAAAAACCAAAGACTTGCTCATTCCAAAAACCATACTTCGTAGTAAAATACCATCGAAAACTATTATCGGGGCTTACGAAGCCTCAAAAATAACACCCGTAAACGTTTATAAAATAACCCCTTATACATCCCATTTAGTTTGACATTAGAGTATCAATTTTAAAACAACGGATATGAAAAATCAATTACTATTAATTACGTTTATGATCACACTTACAACAGTGGGACAAACATTCACAAACTACAGAGAAGCAGATGGACTCTTCTCTGGATTAGTAAATGAAATTATAGAAGACACCAATGGTGATATCTGGTGCGTAGGCTGGATTGATTTTTCTACTCCAGGAATTGCTAAATTTGACGGCACCACTTGGGAGCTTTTTGGCACAGAAGAGGGCGTACACAGCAATAGCATAATCTGCTCATTACAAGATAGCTTTGGCTTTTATTGGTTTGGAAGTGTTAATTCGGCACAACTTAATGGAGTAAGTAGATTTGACGGCTTTTCTTGGGCTTACTATCCTACAGAAAATGGTCTTGGAGGTCAAAACATTGGAGATATTATAGAAGACAGTGATAATAACCTATGGTTTGCTACAGAAGGAGGCCTTTCAATGTTTGACAGAAATACCTTTACAAACTATACTATAGACGACGGACTTCCTAGTAATAATATCAGCTCTGTTATTCAAGATAAAAATGGAGATATCTGGATAACGACATTTAATGGAGGTGCTTCAAAATTTGACGGTACATCATTTACAAATTTCACCATGGCAGATGGACTCGCTTCTAATGAACTTTCTAGGGTTTTTGAAGACACAGACGGAAATCTATGGTTTACTTCAGGTTTTAGTAATACAGGGGTAACACGTTTTGATGGTGTTTCTTTTACCATATTTACCACTGCAGATGGACTTGCCTCTAACAATGTAAGAGAGATTGCTCAAGACAATGATGACAATTTATGGTTTGCAGGAAGTCTGGGTGTCACTAGATTTGATGGTACTAATTGGCTGGTATTAGATGAAAGCGACGGACTTCTAAGCAACATCGTGAGAGGTATTGAACCTGATGAAGCTGGAAACATCTGGTTTGGAACCTTTGAAGGAGTAAGCGTTCTTAATGCAGGCTCTCTCTCTACAACACAAGAAGAAAAAATATCGTTTTCTGTGTTTCCGAATCCTGTTCAAGATCAATTTACGATACAAACAGAGCGTACTTCAGAAATTTTAAAAGTCAACATGTATTCTATGTTAGGCGAACTCGTAGCTTCACATGAAAATGCAACAACGATAGATATATCTGCTTTTTCTTCTGGGATTTATTTTGCTGAAATTCTAGGGAATAATCAACAAATACAGACAATAAAAATCATTAAACAATAGCCTATTATCGTAGTATAGAAAAATAACAAAGGTGTTCCCAACGTATACGTTCTGGGGACATCTTTTATTTATTTAATCACTAGTGTCCGATTAAAATTTATATAAATCTATTAAGGCTATATACAGTAGATATTACACAGGCTTTTTAATGAATTAACCCTGCTTTTCCTTCACATTAGTATCTTAAGTGGAGGTAAAGAAAACATATTTATTTATATCTAGTTCTCAAATGATTAACAATCAGGTCTTATGTCTTAGTCGGATACGGCTATTATTTAATAAATACTATGAATGTTAAGTACGCTTTCGCGAAAGCGTACTTCATCTCCTTCCCGTTTTCCGAGTAACAATTGACCTATCGGAGATCCTACGCCAATAGCATAAAAAACGCCAACTTCTGTTTTGATCTCTCCTGCAGGTATGCCAATAAAGTAATTTGCTTGAC
>JBLHOX010000380.1:0-3593 GCA_047623725.1 Dokdonia sp.
AAAATGGATTTGTATCCGATTGATTTCTCCAATTTGTTAAAAGTGGCGAATGATAGAACCTATGAAATTGTTGCTTTAGCTTGGGTGAATACACCGGGTTCTGATGATTTAAAAAATGTGTGGCATACTTCTTCAAACGTAGCTGGCGGTGGAAATCGAGTTGGTTTTGGGAATGCCAAAACGGATCGTATGATTGATGAAATTCTAGTCACATTGGATGAAAAACGAAGAAAAGAGTTGTACCTTGGGCTGCAAGAAGAAATTGTAGAAGAGCATCCTTACGTTTTCTTAGTCGTACCCAATCAGTTGGTTATGATTCGAAAAGGATTTGAATATCCTGCTCTTGGACCTGTTAGTCCTGGGTTTGTAGTACGTTGGTTTCAACAAAAATAAGGAAGCTTTTTATAAAAAAATGAAATAGAAGTTATTCTTTAATAGAGTAGCTTCTATTTTTTTTTGAAGGAACGGGATCTTGTATTAATTCTTACTTATATTGAGTATCATCCTAAGATAAAAAAAGCTATGAGCTCTATTTCTACTGTAATTTTCTTTATTGGAATTCTTTGGCGCATAATGAGCTGTGGGGCTTATGTTCAAGTGTCAAAAGAAAAATTGACCGAAAATATTAACCATTGGTATACCTCCATTGAAGGGAAATATACCTTGGAAATTAAGGGGAGTAAAGTGAATGCAAAAATCACACGCAATCATCCAGAACGATCAGAGGAAAAAGATGATCTTATAGAAATTACATACAAGGGAATGAGAATGCAATTGACGTTTATGAAACCAATCGCTGAAATTACGACACATAAAGATAGCTTGCAAAAATACTTTAATTACATTTCCATAGATAAGATTTTCCTAGTTCGAGACTTTTTAATAAATCTGTGTTATCAAGAAGCTTTTTTGAAGTTAACAGTAAAACTTAGTCATTAATAGGCTGTGTTTATTTAAATTAGGTATTTGTCATATAATAATAATAATAAAATGAGATCTATTTGTACAATACTATTTTTTAGTGGAATTTTATGGAGCTTAGTAAGTTGTAGCGGCTATTTTGATCTATCAAAAGAAGCAGTAACCGAAAATATTAATAACTGGTACGCCTCTATTGGCGAGGAGTATAGGTTGGAACTAAAAGGGAGTGAAGTCAGGGGCGAAATAACAAGCCATAATGGACTGCCAAAGGAACAATGTGGTCTCATAAAAATTAAATATAGAGGAATGAGAATGGAATTGAGCTTTATGAAGCCAATTGCTGAAATTACGATACATAAAGATAGCTTGCAAAAATACTTTCACTATATCTCCATAAATGATGTTTATAATGAAATTTCTACTAGAGGGTGGGAGACTTATCCCCATACATCACAAAGTTCTTTACGTGGAGAAGGCGTTGACTTTACAGGCGATGGAGACGTATTAGGTTTTCAAGTTAAGTGGTCAATTTATGCTGTTCTGAGTTATGGTGAATCAGATGAATGTAAGGAATTGTTATCCATTACTGATATGCCGAGTAATGAGGCCTGTTTTGTTGCTGTTGGAAAAACGCTTCCTTTGGAAATTACTGTTTCTGGGGTGGTTTTGGATTAAGTCATAACTATTGCCTGCAATAGGTCGCAATCTCTGCTGCGGCATCTTTGTTTCCTAGTTCGAGACTTTTTAATAAATCTGCGCATCCATCATTCGATGCACCTGCTTTAATCTTAAGGAGCCCTCGATGTAATAAACTAAAGGCATGGTTGGGATCAATCGCTAATATTTTATTAAAAGCCTCTAAGGCTTCTTTCTCCATACCGATTACGGTATAAGTATTGGCTAATTCTTGGCGTGGGTGAAGGTTTTGGGGATTTAGATGTATCGCTATTTTAAAATCAGCTATTGCTTTTTGATTTTCTCCAATAGCATTATAAGAAGTACCTCGGCAGGTATAAGCTCGGACATGAGAAGGTGAAAGCTCAAGCGTCTTGGTATAATTCTTAATACTATTTTCGTAATCTTTTAGCTTAAAATAAGCTGATGCTCTATTGAAGTAAGCTCGATAAAAAGTAGCATCTTTTTGGGAACAAAGACTAAAATCAACAATTGCTCTTTGATAATCTTCTTGACTATGTTTTAGAATGCCTCTAAAATAATAAGTATGACAATCGTTGGAATCAATTTTCATCGCTTGATCCAGGTCTTTCATCGCAGCTTCAATATTTCCCGTTTTGTAGTAGGCAATATTTCTATTATGATAAGCTTCAATGTGCCCTGAATCAAGTTCAATTGCTTTGCTGAGGCTTATAATTGCTTCTTGGTATTCTTCGGCTTGAAGTTCTAAGGTGCCTTTGTTGTAGAAGTTTTGAGTAGATTTTGGACTGTTCGTACAGGCACTAATAAATAGCAAAATAGGAAATAATAGTAAAACTGTTGTAGTAGATTTTGTTTGTTTGGAAGGGAATATCACGGGTAGTTAATTTTTTTTTAAGAAAAAAGTGGCTCTTTTTGTCTTTTTGATAACTCTGTATGATAATTATTAGTTCAATGAGGTGGATGGTTTTTTTTTTGGGGAGGTAGTATATATTATATTTAATATTTAATTTGTGTATATGACTATCTTTCTATGTTTCTTTTGTTATATTTAGTTAATTAATATTTAACTTAGCAATGAACCATTATTAAAAGAAAACTAGAAGACTATGGATTTTATAGACCGATTACATGGAATAGGTGCAAGGGTAGAAACCAATAAAGATCAAGTACATACAGAAGAAGCAACTAAGAATGCTTTTATTATGCCCTTTATTGCAGCCTTAGGATATGATGTATTTAACCCTTCGGAAGTAGTGCCTGAATTTACGGCTGATGTAGGGATAAAAAAAGGTGAAAAAGTGGATTATTGTATAATGAATGAGGGCGAGCCTGCAATTATTATAGAATGTAAACACTGGAAAGAGAATTTAGATAAACATGGCTCTCAGTTGCATCGATATTTTCATGTGGTTGATGCTAGGTTCGGAATTCTTACAAATGGAATAGAATACAGAATCTATACAGATTTAGAGGATTCTAATAAAATGGATTCTAAGCCATTTCTTGAGTTTCATATTGATAAATTAGCAGAATTAACTGTCAATGAAATTAAGCGATTTCAAAAAAGTAAATTTGATGTTGATGAAATTGTTAGTATAGCAAGTGACTTAAAGTATTCTAAAGAAATAAAAGGAATTCTACGAACAGAATTTGCAACTCCAAGTGAAGATTTTGTAAAACTAATTGCAAAACAAGTCTATACAGGTAGATTAATGCCTAGTGTTATTGATCAATTTACAGGAATTATCAAAAAATCACTGAAAGAATATATTAGTGAAACGATCACTGAACGATTGCAAATTGCGGAACATATTACAGAAACACCAACTGCTGAAAATGAAGAAGGTGTTGAGGAAGTAGAAGACGTTGATAACAATGGAATTGTAACAACTGAAGAAGAATTACAAGCTTTTAGAATCGTACAAGCTATCTTAGTTCCAATGGTTGAATCTACTAGAATTACGCACCGAGATACTAAGTCTTATTTTGGTATTTTATTGGATGATAACAATAGA
>JBLHOX010000381.1:0-3577 GCA_047623725.1 Dokdonia sp.
TGTTTTTGAATCGGCAGACCAGGCTCCCATACTGTGCGGGTTTTTCTTGGCGTAATTCTTAACAGCTTTCGGTGCACGACGGTCACTATTACCTTCACGAAGTACAGGGTTTACAGCACTACCTTTTACCTTGTTATATTTTGCTTTTACCTCTTTGTCTTCATCATTTTTAGGATCTTCTGGATAGTCAGGAAGCTTATAACCTTTTGATTGTAATTCAGTAATGGCCTCTATAAGTTGAGGCACGGAAGCACTAATATTTGGAAGTTTGATGATGTTTGCTTCAGGTGATTTTGCTAGTTCTCCGAGTTCGCTCAAAGAGTCATCTACGCGTTGCGATTCAGTGAGATACTCTGGGAAATGGGCTAGAATCCGTGCAGCTAAAGATATATCCCGAGTCTCAATCGATATTTGAGACGGTCTGGTGAAGGCCTTAATAATTGGTAAAAGGGAGCGAGTTGCAAGAGCCGGGGCCTCATCAGTTTGGGTATAAATAATTTTTGCTGCTTTAGTCATAAAGAATTTTTTTTAAGGAAATGCAAAGATAGCGATTTGAATAATTTTTGAAAAGAGTGGAGAGTTATATTTTGCTAGGAAAGTCTTGAAAATAAAAAAAGCCATATCATCGTATCTCTACTGTGATATGGCTTCTTGATGAAATAAACCGTAACCAACTAATTTTTACATTCAAGGCAAGTTTATTATATGCTTGCAGCTGTGACTTATTCCAACGAGATCTTTCTTCTTCAATCTATTAACTAAAAGCTAATCTGTCTCAAAATAAAACCTCAAACTTTTCTTAATCTCCACCAGTACGGAAACTAGTTTCGTTCTGGTCTCAAGTAATTAAAAAAAGCATATAAAGTACGTTTCTCTATACTAGCAAAAGGACCGTTAGGTCATTTTCATAAAATAAAGATACGTCAAGAATATTAAAAATAATTATTTATAACAGATTATATATTAACACATTATGAACTATGGTTTTTAACAATTGTTCATAAAAAAGCCTTCAAGAAAACTTGAAGGCTTTAAACTAACTTTGTGGATTAGACTAGTATCTTTTCTCCTTGATTCTAGCTTTTTTACCTGTAAGACCCCTGAAGTAGTAGATACGTTTTCTACGTACATTACCTTTCTTATTGATCTCTATTTTTTGAAGTGCGGGCAAATTCACTGGGAAAATACGCTCAACACCTACAGTTCCTGACATCTTTCTAATAGTAAAGGTTTGAGTACTTCCAGTACCTTTAACCTGAATTACCACTCCTTTAAAGAACTGAGTTCTTGTTTTTTCACCTTCACGGATTTCATAGTATACGGTAATCGTATCACCAGCTCCGAATTGAGGAAAATCTTTTGTCGCAACAAATTCGTCTTGAACAAATTTAATTAACTCTTCCATTTTTATTTTCTAATAAAGTTTTATTAAAACAACATTCGCGTTTTTCGCCAGAGGTTGGATTAAGTGGATGCGAAATTAAGTATTCTATCTTGATAACTCAGCGTTTTATTCGAATATTTTAAATAAAGGTCCTCGTCCTTACTTTTGCCTGGTAAATACTTGTTTTAAATGTGTTTATGAACACTAGCAGGTTTCGTAAAAGTGGTTGTGGGCATCTTTTGATAACCCATAATTTAGGAGCGAGGAAATAATTTTAAAAATTTTTTCGTCAAGGGGGTGATCTTTGAAATTTGTTTGCAGGTTACGGGATGTATGAAAGTGAGTCCAGATGCATGCAGATATAGGCCATTTCCACTGCCAATTAGTCCTTCATTTCCATATTTACTGTCTCCTAGAATTGGACTGCCAATAGATGCTAAATGAATTCTTAATTGATGTTTTCTACCAGTAAAGGGGGTTAGTTTTATAAGATTAAGGGATTCGTATTTTCGTGATTCGATTCTTTTTAATATCTGAAAGCTTGTTTTAGCATTTTTGTTTTCTATCTGTTCTTCGACGACGCCATCATCAGCCATAATACCTATTGTAATTGCGTGGTATGTCTTCTGAATAGTCTTTTCTTCAAACATTTTGTTCAATGCAATAAGTGCTCGTGATGTTTTTCCAATAACTAAAAGGCCACTTGTAGGGTAGTCCAATCGATGAACCGGTTCTGGTCTAGATAAGGCATCTTCTTGTGTGCTTCTAGATAGATTGTATTCTAATGCATTTTCCAAAGTATATTTCCTATTCCCACTTACAACAATTCCAGCTGGTTTGTACACAATAGCGAGGTAATCATCTTCAAAAATGATATCTAATTTTAGATCTATTGTCGGTTTATTATTTTGAAGTGGATTTTGAAACAACTCAATAACTTCACCGCCCGAAATATAGTCCGCTGTTACGGCAATTTTACCGTTCAAGGTAACCAGTCCAGTTTTGATTGCTCTTTTAAAACCTTTCCGAGATAGAACTGTTTTGAAGGTTCCGGCCGTTACATCCGAAAGACGAATTCTACGATCCATCGAAGGGACAGAATATGTTTCTGCTTTTTTATGAGTACTTCTATTCACAAGGATGTTATAATTTTTTACTCTTCCAATAAATCTGGACGAAGCTCTTCGGTTCTTTTATGCGCTTCATCTTCTCGCCAAGCTTCAATTTTTGAGGTATGGCCGCTTAGTAAAATATCAGGAACTTTCCAGCCTTTGTATTCTGAAGGCCTCGTATAGATAGGCGGGGCTAGTAAATCATCTTGAAAGGAATCTGTTAAGGCGCTAGTTTCATTTCCTAATACCCCAGGGATAAGTCGGATTACGGCGTCGCAAACAATTGCTGCTGCCAACTCACCGCCGCTAAGAACAAAATCTCCAACAGATATTTCTCTAGTAATAAAATGATCACGTACTCGCTGATCTACTCCTTTATAATGACCACAAAGAATAATGATGTTTTCTTTCAATGAAATTTGATTAGCAATGCCTTGATTCAATGTTTCCCCATCGGGAGTCATATAGATAATCTCGTCATAATTCCTTTCGGATTTAAGTTTGGATATACACTTATCTATAGGTTCTATCATCATAACCATACCTGCACCACCGCCAAATTGGTAGTCATCAATCTGATTGTAGCTGTTAGTTGCAAACTCTCTTAAATTATGCATATGTATTGAAACAAGTCCCTTCTCTATCGAACGTTTCAATATAGATGCTTCAAAAGGGCTTCGGAGTAATTCAGGTAGTACCGTAATTATATCTATTCGCATATGATCTAACGTAATTATTTTTTCATATTACATTGTTCTATAGACTCTTTCGCCTGTGTTAGAACATTTTTATCCAAGGTGCTCATCGCCCATTTTTTATAATGTCCAATAGCAAGATCTAAATTAGATTGTTGCTAGAACATTATTACATATTCATTATACATAATAGATAAAGTGCAAAAATAATGTAATTAAAGTAAATTACACCTCCCAAGTATAATGATTCACATCGCTGTCTTTTTTAAACCCAAGACGTAAATATAATTTTTGAGCAGGATTGTCAATTGCGGTTTCTAATGTAAGTCCCTTCCCGCCTCTCGAGATAGCAAAGTGTTTTGCCTTCTTCATAAGTGCTTCGCCAA